>JAPCJV010000265.1 GCA_027886785.1 Nitrososphaerota archaeon
GACTGGATACAGATCCATTCCCCGCCCGAAGGCACCGCCGATGAACGGTTGGATCACCCGCACGCTATCTCCCGGAATGCCCAGGGCTTCTGCGATTTCTCGCTGGTACATGAAGGGGGCCTGCGGGTTTGCCCACATCGTCAGGGTTCCAGCGGGCTTGTAAGACGCTAAGGCTCCCATGGTTCCAAGAGCCGTGTGCGTCATGAAGTGTAACTTGAACGTATTTTCTGCAATAACCACATCTGATCGGTCGAACATCATGTCTGGATTACCTGCCCTAAATCTGAAGGGAATCTGGGCGACATTTTTTTCGGCTTCCCTATGCAACTGAGGAGAGGAATCTTTCATCGCTTCGACCGGATCGAAAACAGCTGGCAATCGTTCGTACTCAACCTCGATGAGCTCGAGTGCCTTCAGGGCTGTAGCTTCGTCCCGCGCGGCCACTGCGGCAATTTCGTCACGGTACGAAAGGACATACTGGTCTTTTAGCGGAAGGTTGTCCTTCATGAATCCAAACTTGATCTTTGGAGTGTCTTTTGCAGTGAGGACTGCGTAAACCCCATCCAGGGCTTCGGCTTTCGAAGTGTCGATTTTGAGGATTCTTGCATGGGGATACCTGCTGCGCAGGATCTTCCCGTGAAGCATTTCAGGAAGTCTTAGATCTAGGAGAAACTCTGCGCGACCCGTTACTTTTTCGAGAGAATCGTATTTTCTGACTCGTTTTCCAATTACAGAATAGCTCTCTGTCAATGGTTCGTGCGGTTTCTGGAGGGTCGTTGCGGCCATTGCACGGATTTGTCTCGTTTCTTCTCTAATTACGAAAACCGGAAAGCTGCCCTCTTGCTTTAGAACTTTAGGACTTCGACCTTGATCGCCGCTGTTGGTCTAACTTCTCCTTGGGACGTCGAATATCTTGAATTGATCACGTACCCCCTCGGAAGAAATCCCACTATTTTCTGGAGTGTTTGAATTGGAATGTTGGAGTTGAACTGAGAAAACTCCTCATTGATGATCTTCTCACCTGAAAGTCTGTGCACGAGCTCTATCCCATGATCCTTTCCGAGAAATTCTCTCAAGTTGCTTCTGGAAGTCGCGATGAAATAATTTCCGTTTGCCCTTAGTTTTTGTACTATTCCAACAGTCCTTGCTTTGAGAGATTCGCTCTTGAATCTGTCCAGTGTGTCCTCCAGGACTACGATCGAGTTTTTGACTGCGAGCCTCAATAGGGCCTGCAACAGTATCACTGAGATCATCAACCGCTCCTCCTTTGTGGTTGCCTCGCGGAGCCCTCTGCCCGATATATCGAAAACAGTATTCGGTCCGCTTGGAAGCGCAATTGGGCTAGATTCTGAAAAAATTCGGGAAAAAGTACTTTTGCCGGTCAAATTCTTCTTTAGTCTCTGCCCTAACTCGGAAAGTTCCGGTTCGGCGGAGAGTAAATCTGAAATCTTCTCCAAGCTCAGTTTATCTGAAGACTGTGCCCGGATGGTCGAGGCAATCCGTTCTTTCTGCTGATCGGTGCAATTGTAAGGCCCCTGGTTAAACCACTCCTGAATCAGGTCAGCTCCTAATGACGCAGCCGTCTCTTGGTCAAGTCCAGAAAATATTGGTATCTTGAATTCCTGAGCTTGAGAATCCGTAACGAAGGAAAATACTTTCCAGCCGTACTTCCACGCTATTCCCCTATGTTCCCCCTTTGGATCGATTACCAAAATCTGGGGTGCGGTGGACTTTTTCTCTCCGATTCCGTCGAGAATCCGCTTGACTGTGGTGCTCCGCCCAGATCCGGACGATCCCACAACTGTGATATTCTTCTTGAAATTGTCAGTCTCCAAGTAATAGTTGCCCACCTCCCGCACCTGCGCCGGAAGGTCATTCTCGGGTACTCTCCTATTGATCGCACTAACCAACTGTCCGAAATCCAATTCTTTGCCCACATAGACCGCGTCCAGGGCAAGCGTCGCTGACTGCCGCTGCACCGATTCTGAAACAGCTTGCTGGGCTATGACCGGGCGCAGTCTTTGCCTGAATTGATCTGATTTCCGGAGTTGTTCGTCCTTTCTTAGTTCTTCAAGAATCCGGGCTTTTTCTGCTTCCTCCAGAACGATTTTCTGTTTTTTCTTTTCGCCCTCCTCCAAGAAAGTGAATACGTCATCCAAATGGATCGGCGGGAGTACGAGATATTCGCCTATCGGAACCATAAAGTCCGAGATTTCGTGCGACACCGGCTCGTTTTTTCCAAGCGCTCCCAGATTTTCGACGAGTCTACGGAGAAATGAGTCTATTTTTTCAAACCCAGGCTGGGGAGCAATCTCCCACAATCTGTCCAGCAAAATGTGAGAATTCGGAAGGACGACCCTTTCAATGAGAGCGGCCGTGTTTTCCTTTGCAAAGATAGAAGGTACCCAGATGAAGTAATTGCGATCCTTAGCTTTCAGGAACAGTTTGTTGAAGATGGCCTTCTCAACAATCAGATTTTCGTACCTGAGTTCTTTGATAGTGGGAGACTGCGATCTTACTCCCGAGAAAAATTTTTCAAACTCCTTTCCACTCGAAGCAAGTAGCTTTCCCATATCTGCTCTGAATAAGATTTCAAAGCTCGACCTTCGGATCAACCTCAAAGTGGCGTCGATTGCTCGTCGCTCTTCATTGTTCATTCTCGAAAATCTTTCAGAAATAGAAACGACCATAGTCTCTCCGACAGAGGCAAGTTCATTTCGCAAAACTTGTTTCAGTCGGTCAGGATCATTGTTTACCGCCGTTAAGAAAGAAACAATGTCATTTCTCGCTGTGGTACCTGCTCTTCTCGCGGCAATGTCTGGATACCTTTGAGACAGATTGTCTGAAATTCTTCCGAACACTTCATCCAGATGTTGCAGCTCGAGAGGTCCTATGGGAGAATCTACAAATTGGCCGTACGCGTCCAAAACGGCCGGGATCCCTTTGTTCCTCTCTATCGCCGATCGAACTAATTGTACTATGTCAATTGCTGGCACTCGAAAAATCAACCCTCCAGAACTTTCAAAGTTCTACGCTGAATTCAGTAGTAACAGAGAATAAACTTCAAGGTATTGCGCAGAGGCAAGTCTAGGTCGCTTGGTAATACAGCAAAACGTACGTTTCTGTTTTAAAAGCTTCGTTACTAGTGTAGGCGGACTTTGCCTAAATCGAACGGCTCAGCCAAGAAATCTCTCGGCGTAAACCTCTATCCCCTTTTCGGTAATATTGTAGGGGTGGAGCTGACGGTCATGTCTGCATTCTCGCATTTTTTCTATTTCAAGAGCCGAAACGACTCCCCTCCCGGTCACGTGGGAGTTGTGAAGTACAATTACTCCGTGACAGAGATACTCTTCCGGCGGAATCTCCCTCTGCGTCAGAGTATACCCGAAATGGTTCCCAATCTCGGTCGTAACAATGCTAGTCGTTCCCATTCCGACCAACGAGTCCAAAAGATCGATAACCGCGGTCCTCCTTGATTGACCATCGGAAAACTGCAGTGAGAGGGATGTGATCGGATCAATGACAATTCGGGTGGCTCTAGTGACCCTCACGTAACTGCGGATCACAGTACTCAGCGCTTGGATCGAAAATTCGGGCCCTCGAATGCGTACCGGTTTTTCCGGTGCGGCTAGCGATGCTCCAGGAGCTAAAGAGTCCCCTTCTTTTGAAATCTGTCGGAGAGGCGAAGCATCCACAATTGCAATTTGATTTTTCTTCTCGTACTTTTCTAGGTCCCATCCGAAATTTGCCATCTCCGTCACCATGTGCTGCTTGCTTTCTTCAAGAGAAACAAAGACCCCTCTTTCGTCAAAACGTTCGACGCCATCGATCAAGAACTGCATTGCCATGAGCGTCTTGCCAGAACCA
>JAPCJV010000266.1 GCA_027886785.1 Nitrososphaerota archaeon
GGCGAGAAGGGACGATGTGGATGGCTCAAAGACAGGTACGGTCTCTCCTGGCAAATAATTCCCACAGCTCTTCCGGAGATGCTGCAGGACGAAGATCCGGAGAAAGCTGGAAGGGTCCTCCAGGCGATGCTCAAAATGGACAAAATTGACATCGCCGCACTGAAACGTACGTACGAAAATCGGTAGTTCTCTGAGAAATCCTGGCGAGATAGTTGAAGAAAAAGAGTACCACTCGCCAGCAGCTCTTCTACGCGCTCGCTGAACCTACGAGGCGCGACATACTGGAGCTGCTCGCAAACAAGGGTCAATTAGCCGCCTCCGATATTTACGAGAATTTTGAGGTAAGCGCACCGGCAATCTCCCAGCACCTGAAAATCTTGCGCGAAGCAGATTTGGTGTTGATGGAGAAAAGGGCGCAGCAGCACATCTACAACCTGAACCCCGGAGCGATGACAGAGATTGAAACATGGATCCAAAAAATGACGAAGAACTGGAATGATCGGTTCAACATGCTGGATAAAGTACTGCAAGAAGAAAAAAAGAAAATAAAGAGTGGAAATGAAAAGATATGAACCAAACAAAAGTTACGGCAGAACCTGGCAAGCAGGAGATCTTCATCGTAAGAGAGTTTGACGCACCGCGCGAACTCGTCTTCAGGACAATCCTGGATCCCAAGCTGATCCCCCAGTGGTGGGGACCTAGGTACCTCTCGACTCTGGTCGACAAGATGGATGCGGGGCCAGGTGGGCAGTGGAGATTCATCAATCGAGACTCCGACGGTAAGGAGTACGCCTTTCACGGGGTGTACCACGAGATCCTTCCGCCGGAACGAGTCATCGACACGTTTGAATTTGAGGGGCTGCCGGAAAGCGGGCATGTAACTCTTGAAACGATGAAGCTCGAAGAACTGCCTGGAGAAAGAACAAGACTAACTACTCAAACTGTATATCAGTCGGTTGCAGACCGTGATGGAACACTCCAGGCTGGAATGGAAGAAGGTCTCAAAGATACCTTCAATCGCTTGGAAGAGCTTCTTGCTAAGGTGAGAGAAAAGAAAATTCTCGCCTGATACTCCTTAGCGAGATCCTCAATCCAACGGATCTCCCCCCGGATTTGTTTGCTCAGAAATTAGAATTTGAGCTTCACTCAGATTCCCCGAGCTCTCAAGTACGGGGGTGGAGAGAACTCAGCGGCTCACCCAATCCCAATTTACAAACCGAACAAGAAGTGACGGGATAAGTGTGGCGAGTCCATTGGTCGGTAAAATAAGGGGAGGCAGGGTAGTTTGGTTAAAGTTCATCGTGTAGAAAAGATTGGGAACTCTACCGTCCCTGTCCGACAAATTGTTAAGACCCCAGTTGTACTCGATTGTCGTCAAGAAGGACGAGAAGTCTTCCTGCTGGAAATTCTTTCCATAGAAAATGCCGTGTGCCACTACGTATGGCGAAATCACGATCAAAGGAACTCTAAATCGTATCCGTACTTGTCCACAAGCGGAGGCTTCATGTGATCAAAGTACCCACCCCAGTCATCCCACGTCAGGAAGATCGCGGTGCTGCCCCATAGGGAGGCGTTCCCTTCAATCGAGTCGATGATCTTCGGCACATACATCTGGCCGTGGACTAGATCGCCCTGCTGCGGATGATCGCTGACCGTAGCGTTAGGTGTTATGGAGGACACGTTTGGCAGATTCCCCTTTGCTAGATCTTTCCAGAGTTGTGCCAGATTAGTGATCTTGTGACAGGTGGCAGCGTTTAGCTGCACGGCCGGAAAATCCGGGAGCACATTTAGGTACCCTGCGTTGTTGGGGATTTTCTTACATTGGGACGAGGTAGGATAATTGTCTGCGTAATATTCCCAGGAAATCCCTTTGGATTTTAGCTGGTTCACTATTGTGGCAAAGTTCAGATTCGTGACGGTGCAGATCCCAATCGTACAAGGTGGATAGGTCTGTCCTGAGACCAGATAGAGATGATTCGGATAGGTGTAGGACAGTGCGTTGTGGTAGAAATTAACATTCAATCCGAAATAGGATGCAAGGTCCCAGTAGTCGGGCAGGGTCGCGTTTGTATAGTAGGACATTGCGGCCGCGGGATTGAGCTCATTTTGCTGTGTCGATACAAATCCATTCATCAATCCATTGTTGTAGTCGCCCCACGCCTGCGCCCAATCATGAAGCAATGGATCGGACATTTGGATTGTATTCGACTGATTGTCGCCGTTCCAGGGGGTTACGCAACCCTTGGCGGAATTTGTTAACTGCCTAGATTCGCAAACAGTTTTGTTTTCCGCGTACGGCAATGCTATTCCGGGAAAAAATCCGAAGCAGTGATCGAAGGCTTGATTTTCTTGCATGATGATGACGATATGCTGAATGGGAGTTTTGGCAACCGCGCGGCTTGCACCGGTCGTGCAGTTTGAAGCAAAGAAGTCAACGAAACCACTAACAAAATAAGTAACAGGACGACCGTCGTGCTGTTCAAAGCTCTATTCATAGAGCACGATTCTGGCGGAGTTTGGCCAGTTTCTAAATGTTTCTTAGGATCTTCCATATGAAAGTGCCGTTCCGGACTTATGGGGGTAAATCGATGTTCTTGAAAATCGAAAGGGGTTCTAGATCCTCGTTCTGCTTGCCATTTTCACAGGGCCTGATCTAAAAAGAATTGGAAAATGGTGCACTTTGATAAAATACGCGCCCTCAGATACCAAATTCCAGTGCTTAAAACTCATGGAAATGTACGATCTCCTCCAGTGTATCGAAAGAGCCTTGGACAAGTTCGGTTCCAATGCGAAACAGGCGACCTATTGGACGATGATGACGAAGGAAGGTATATCTTGGGACAACATACTCACAAACCCGGATCCGCTGATGCGAGTCCTAGCTGAAATTTTCGGCGAAGACGGGTCGAAACTCGTGGAGCGAGAGATGGTGAAGGAGATCAAAAGAGAGTTCTCGCTGGAAAATCCCAGCAGGACCTACACTCTCTCAGATGCCTTGGAGATCGCAAGAAAGAGCTTAACCGGAATGTCCGAGAACCAGATTGTATCCAGAGTCTAGTTTCCACACCACTTAACTAAGTGTCGCGAAATACTCGGGCATCCCGCCGCCCGATTCCGTGTATATGGACGGGTTATAGTAGAACCCTTGCACGTTTGACGTCATCACAGTGATCCATGAGGGGTAGATGGTCCAAAGGTACTGAACGGCCTGGTTTGAAATTTTATTCATCATGTCCGTGACCGCAACCAAACCGGAAATGTTGTTGGAGGCGGTGGCTTCGAATGCTTGCATCTCTAGATTTCCCAAAGCCGCGAGGTCCCATCCCGATGGACCCGTGAACAAGTTATACTCTCCGTACAGCACGCCCGTGAAATCGATCGACCAGGGATAGTCCGCGTCAGCGCTTGACGACCAGAAATACAAATATCCGGAAAACCCGCTGACTACTTCCAAACCCTGCGGGATCGGTGCCAAAGTGACCGTCAATCCCATGTTGTAGGCGCTGCTGATATTGTTTATCGCGGACGCGATTTGCTCATCGATCTGTTGGTTGACTGTATCACCGCTTGGAAAGTTTAGGGCAATTGTCTGAGGGACCGGTTTAGAGCACTGGTTATTGGTATTGAGGCTCGTGCAACCGAACGTATTGTTGAATACCCCCGCGGGAGCGGCCGTTCCGTTTTCAAAGTTGAAATTGGTGAGAGGTTGCTGCATCGCCTGCAAGAGCAGTTGAGCTGCCTTGTCGGGGTTGAAACTGTAAATTGGAGTAATCGAAGTGTTGAAAGTACCAGCGGGAGGAAAGCCCGGCGGCATGCCATTGATCGCGACGCGACCGAGATTGTTATCCACTAA
>JAPCJV010000267.1 GCA_027886785.1 Nitrososphaerota archaeon
AAATCCTTCATAGTCCGTGGTGCTCTTTCTGAGAATCCCACCAGCTTTAGAACGCACGGTGATTTCGCAAGGAACAGCCCCAGGGAATTGAGCGCTGAACTCAGGATCAGGTCGTACGGTAATTTTCTGAAGTAAAGTCTGCACATCCTCTGCGAGAATCCTTTCCTGCGAGTACTGCTTCGGTCCCACCATTCCGTCGAGCAGGGCAACCGCGAGAATGTACGGCAGGCTGTGGTCCGCTTCCTCTTTAGTACTTACGCTCTTCTTTTCCCCTTCCTCTCCTCCTCCGATGATGTTGAACGCGACGTCAAAGATCTTCACTTCGATCGATTCCACATCTTCTGGCGCCAGTCCCTCGGCCCGCAGTTTCAGGATGCACTCGATCGCTGATTGGGAATGGATCTCAGCGTTGTATTTTTTCAAAATCGTTTTTTCCACGAGATCCAATTTCTCACTGCGCCAATCGACGTCGAACGGCCCTGAAATCGAATCCATGAACCCCTTGTTTCCCTCAAAGACCTCCAAGGGGCCTGTAATCCCCTCCCGGGAGAGAAAAACTGCTGTAACCGCGCAAGAGGCCATGAAGGGGTACGCGAGTCCTTTCCAGTTGGAGAGCTTTCCGGTTCTGGTAACTCGGAGGGCATTTAGGGCAGTCCCACTGATGGAAATCGCATTCGCCGTTTTCTCGGTGTCCAGTTGAAGCGCCCTCGAAGCGCCCGCCGCAACGGCGTACGCTCCCTGGGTGACGTGGTCAAAGCCCTTGTTTCTCACAGGCGCCACTTCGCTCAGCCTACATTGTACCTGATAGGCGATCCCGAGTGCCAGGAGGAATTCTTGTCCACTGACATCAGAATATTCTGCGCACGAAAGCACCGGGGCCACGTTGTCGCTCGGATGACATGTTTCTCCCTTTGCAAGAAAACTATCGTTGAAATCCAAGTACCTCACGAGGGCACCGTTGTGCAGGGTTGCTCGATCTGGAGAGCTCTTGTTACCGGAGCTACCGATCAGGGTAACGGCACGATTTGTTTTTTTGCCCGCATCCAATTCCGCAAAGACGCGGTCTATCGCAGAAATCGGGGGCCCGCCGAGGGCCCCCAGAGCGCAGCCCAACGCGTCCAAAGTTCGGATCTTCAGAGCCTTTTGCGAGGATTCTGAGAGATCTTGCCACTTTCGGGTGACTACAAAGTCCGCCAGTTCTTGTACCTTTGTGGGTGCCATTGGCTAAACTTCCTTTCTTCCTGTCAGCACAAATCGTTTCAACGATTGTTTAGCTTGATTTTCATTTTAGTATAGGACCGAGACTCAGCTGTGGTAATGGAGGTCTTTTCCCTCCCAGATGGTTTTATCGCCCCAAAGCTTGGTCCTCCACGCAGTAAACTCTACGATTTGCGAATGGTCGATGAATAGGTTGACATCTCTGCCAAAAGTGGTGAGATACCATTTGAAAACAGGAGGATCGGAAGCCTCGAACATCAGCTTCGTATAGCCGAACTTATCTACTAGTTTCTCAATCACATCTTTCCTCCACTTTTCCGGGGGAAGGTCTTCTGTCAGTCCCTCGGATTCGACCATGATGATTTCGGCTCCGGCCTTAAAGTGCTGTTCCACCTCACTCGTAAAATCGTCCGAACTGCGCATCTCATTTAGGGCGCTCTCCATGTATCCCGCAACGTGGGTGCCAGCTCCGGCCCCGATCATCAGCGACACTTCGGGCTTGGGCTTCATGCCCAGTTTTTGTACCTGCTTTACGATCTCGATTTTGTCTTTCAGCGGGATGGGAGCGAGGCCGCTGGACACTTCAACGACATCGAATCCGAGGCGCCTGCACTCCTTTAGGTACCGATCTACGGCGTCGCTGCCTTGGACGATTACCCTTTCAACAAATCCGCCGGTAGAGACGTACACATAGTTCGCGTGACAGATCCGGATGATCTGGCGCAATCTCTCAGTGGAAAGTAGGCGCATCGACCCCCCGGCGAATTTGTATCCGTCGACGAACTCACCCCAGTCGCTCAAGAGATCCCTGAGGTAGCCGTAGCTGATGGACGAGTAATAGGGGCCCCTTATTTCGATGATCCCCGATTTTCTCGGCTTCTTAAGCGGCAGATCGATTTTCACAAAGTCAAAGGCTTTTTTCGCCACTTTCGCGGCCATGAGAATACCGTAGCATAACTTTCGTATTTAGGACTTGCAGAATCTCGTTGAATCCATCCCCAAACAAGCTGTGGATGGCCGCAAAGCAATGATGTAAGATCCGACAGTTGCGCCCGAAGCAGTAGAGGGTTACAATTCGTTCGCAACAATTTATTTTCCATTACCCGGCTTCACGCGATTGCCTCCTCTCGATTGAGTAGCCGGAAAAATCGGGGAAATCCCAAACAATCTCAGGATCGATTTATAACAAGGATGAAACATTTCACAAGGCCGAGGTATTCACAAGATGAGCAACCTACAGGAAGAACTAGGACACATCAAGAATCACATAGACTATCCCGCAACAAAGCAGCAAGTCGTCGAGGCGTGCAACAATATGTCAGACGTGCCCTCAGATGACAAAGAATGGGTATCGAAGAGCTTGCCCGAGCAAACGTACGGCGGCCCTGAGGATGTTGTGAATGCGCTCCTAAAAAAAGCGTAACCTCTAGCCTCCGATCAAATATTCAACAGATTCTAGATCGACAAACAGGCGGTTCCTTTAGTGGAGCCGCATGTTTCCTTTTTTTTCGATGTGTGAGTTAAGGCAGTAGCCCGACCATTTGGTGGGCTCTCGCAGCAGAGTACAACCTATTCTATTGGGGTCTCCTAGGTCGCGGCCGTAGAATTCAAAAGAGTTGCTTGAACAGCCCGAAAAAAGTCCTGAAGGTCTGTGAGTTCAGCTCGCTAACTGTCTTCCTTTCCGTTTTCTTCATCCTGCTTCAGCTTTTTTTCTGCCTGATTTGGGGTTTGATCCTCGAGCCTTGCTTTCGTGGTTGGAAAACGCCCGGAATTCCTGATCGATTCAGAGATCGAGGAGTACAGGTCAGTAGTTCTGGACTTTAAGATCCGGGTCGGATGTAGCCTTGCGTCCATCTGTGCGAGGACATCTTCGAGCTCATCTTTGTCACTTTCCAGTTGCCGAGCAAACTCCTCTTCCGAGATCTTTCCGTCCAATCGGAGCTTCTCTACCTCGCCAATTGCAGAAACAGCCCTTGAGAGTTTGACGTTGAGTTCTTCCTGCAGTGACTCTTCCTGCGGGAATACTCTCCTTATGTAACGTGAGAGAAGGGTGGCTTGAAAAACAAGCGAGAGGAAGGCAACTCCCAGCACCAAAGTAGAAATCGTATCCAGGTCGCCCGTGGAAATTAATGCGGAGGCTGAGATCGAGGTAGCCAGTGCGATCGACAGCGCACCCTTCATCCCCCCAAGCATGGCGACGTTTCTCCACTTTAGAGGTATCTTTCTTTCAGCAGTCTTGGACAGCCTGTCAAAGATCGTCAGTATCGGGTACACGGTGGCGGCTCTGGCAATAAGAACGGCGGCGTAGGCAACAAGAATGAGCTCAACCGATTGGGAGAGTTTCAACAAGTCAGTCCTGAGACCGATGTAGAGGAAGGCAATGGAGTTTCCGACAAAAGCTGCAATTTCCCAGAAGATCCTGATCGCCTCCCTGTTAGAGGGTTTGATCGCGGTCTTGACTGTAAGATTTCCGAAGTACAGACCTACAACGGAGACCGCAATTAACCCTGAAAAACCAAAAGTCGTCGCCGTGACGTAAGATCCATAAACTACCGTAATAGTCAATATGGTCTCAGTCAGGCGGTCCGAAAATAGACTCGTCAATAATTCGCCCGTCAGAGAGACCAA
>JAPCJV010000268.1 GCA_027886785.1 Nitrososphaerota archaeon
TCCCCATTGCTTGATCTGCAACTTTTCAAGAATCGCATGTTCGCCGCCGGAAATCTCGCCCAATTTTTGAATTCGTTGGCGTGGGCTGGACTGTTATTACTTGTTGCAATCTACTTGCAAATCGGTCTGGGGTATTCTCCGCTTCAAGCCGGGTTAGGGATAGTCCCACTTGAACTTACTTATGTTGTGTCTTCATTGATTTGCGGCAAACTATCCGACAAATACGGTTCGAGAATCCTCTGCACCACAGGATTAATTGTCATGGCGATCTGTTATATCTCGCTTACTACTTTCAACTCGTTTACTCAATACTACCAGGTGGCTGTGGTGTTGGCGATAATTGGAATCGGGAACGGGATGTTCACCTCACCAAATTTTAGGGCAATCATGAGTTCCGTTGCACCCGAGAGAAGAGGGGTTGCCTCCAGCTTCAGACAGACCATGTTTGATGTCGGATCTACCGTAAGCTACGGCGTAGTGATCTTGTTCATTACGTTCGGCATTCCATACTCCGTCCTGTCCCCCTTGCTCCAAAGCGTCGGACCGCTATCCGTCATTTCTGCTGCCAAACAGCAATTCATAGAGGGATTCAAGATCGCTGCTCTTCTCCTGGCCGTCGTGGACATAGCGGCGATCTTCCCGTCTGTGATGCGCGGAGCGAGAGAAGCTGAGAAACCGAAAATAGAAAAAGCAGCTCAGTTCTGATCTCAGAGATTCCGGCCGTCTTTAGCGTTTTTCACGTACTGACACTAAGGGGATCTGCTCGAGATATTCTTCTAATTTAATATTATTCAGGACTTCGTCCGGAGGTCCGGGCCTTCTGTACTTGTCTCCCAAATTTTGAGTTGCCAAAATTCCAAGCTTGCTCGTTACAAGTCTCTGATGAGCATGAGGACCTGCCATTACTCCCATTGGATCGAGGTTGTGAGTTCTTAATTGATTAGGACAACGAAATCATCTGGTTCCCCGGCTCGCATACAGCGAGGCCATTACACCTGATCTGGATTGTGAACGTCAATATCTTCATCGACGATCGTGACGTATTTGGCAAAGACCGAAATGTCCAGTCCCATTATGTAATAGAGCAATCTGAGATCGTCGCCTTGTCTCTTTTTTTCCATAGAAACGACAAGATGGAATAGATCACTTCTTGCGTTGTAAGCTACGTCTTTCACCGTTGGAAATTCTTGTCTTAATTTTTTCAAAACCCTACCCTCCCGGCCCCATCCAACTATGATCGAGAGAGTCCTGCTACTTTCTTTTAGGGCGCCGGCGATTTGGAACTCATTGATCCCGGTCATGGCCGCATAGACTGCAGCAACTTGAATTACCGGCTCAACCCCAAAACAAATCGCAATGGGCATGTCTTCGTTCTTTTCCTCGGCTGCAACAATCGCTTCAGTGTATCGCTGTGTGCGCTGAAGAGGGCGCCCGTTTTGTTGGGACCGTACGAATCGAGGGTTGCCTGACTTCGAAAAACACCCATTCCATATTCGCCCGAATCGGGATCCTTGGTGATCCAGACACCGGGCGTCATGAACGGACCTCTGTCCTCTTTGCAATGCCAAATGATCGGAATAGTTTTTGAGATATTAACGTCTGATTTTATTACAACATCTTTCACCGGCGAAGTTTTGACGACATTGATAGGATAACAACTTCTTTTATCCTCAGCCTCAAATATTGCATCGTGAACTTTCACCGCGCTGGCCCTCTCTCGATCGTCCAACAGGTAGCTCTTTCGTGTGCATCCGGCCATGCCGCCCGCGCTGCTACGGCTTAAACGGACTAAAGTTCTGATCTCATTCTTGTTGGTTCAATGCCCAATCCGAGGGCGATACGGTACATAGACCCGTACAAATTTGCCATCACGCGCATGTTTGAAAAAATTCTTGACTCTTTCAAAGAGAATCGCCTTTCCCAAATCTTCTTCGACTTTTCTGATTACTGCTGGTAGCTCGAAGGAATGCGGATCGACTTCCTTAGTTACTCTTTCTATTTCGTTTTTCTCTTCTATTATTTTGAGGAATTCACGCGTGTTTGGAGTTAATGAGTATCGTTCTGTAATTCGACCCGGATTTAGATATTAATCGTTTGAGGTCGATATTAGTCCTGTTGATAACAGTACCAATAGGGCCTCAATTGAATGGATCGAAGCGTTGAAGGATCGATGGAAATAATTCTAGCATGGGAGTAAGGACTGCGAAGAAATGAACAGTAAGCTACATTCTTTGGCGAAAAATCCTCGATATATCCGCCGAGCCCCATTATGAAAAGGACATTCTCCGCAGGAGCTATCGAGGCTCCTACAGCTGCATTCCGCAAGGAAAATCCTTATCCGATCAACGTCGAAATCGTGCTAGTTATTAGGTTTGCAGGCCCATTCTCTTGAGAAGAACTTCAACCTGCTCTGGCTGAAAAGAAATTTTACGAATTAATGGAATTTAGAGTTCGGGAGTTTTTTGAACTGCGACGTAAGCTTCTTTCAAGGGAAACGCGGCTAGAACGACCGCGACACAATTCAAAATCGCTAAAACTATGCACGTAATCCTAAAACCGTTTACGAACTCTTCCTTCAGCAGCATTAAAGCGGATTGAGGTGCAATATTTTCAATCAGCGACGAAAGCGAAGAATAAGAAATTCCAGTGGTGATCAGGAGGATGGCGATCCCCGCACTAGCGGTGAGCCCGACATTACCTACCGTATTGCGAAATGCCGAAGCGACTCCTCTCCTGTTGGCTGGTACCGAACTCATGATTGAGCTTGAGTTGGGGGAGAAGAATACGCCATATCCGACTCCTTCAAGACCTAATATGACGGCAATTTCCCAGTAGCCTGAAGTGGTAGCGAGAAAAGTGCTCATAATAAGACCTAATGATGAGAAAATGAGCCCGATGGTCATAAGTGCTCGCGGACCATGTCTGTCCGACAGGTGCCCACTTATGGGACCCGCGATCAGAACCGCTACTTCCACCGGAATAAATCCCAGCCCAGCCTGAAAAGGAGAATAATTCAAAATAACTTGCATGTAAAAAGTCAACAAAATGATAAACCCAAACCACGACAGACTCTCGAGAAATTGAGTTGCGTTTCCGATTGCGAACGCCCTGATTTTGAAAAGGGTCAAGTCAAGCAAGGGTGTTCGTACTTTGCCCTCTAGTCTGACAAAAATTATCAAGAGTATTGCACCTGCAACAAAAGCCCCGAGACCAAAGTATGAATCGGAGGAAAGTCCATAACTGAACAGGGAAATTGAAACAAGAATCAAGATTATGGCGCTCGTAAAATGAATGAATCCTAGCCAATCTATTTGGCGCGAAGTGTCTTTTACTGAGAGTTCTTTCAGTTTCGCCCTTGACCAGATCGTCCCGAGTATCCCTATGGGAATGTTTATGTAAAATAGAGCTTGCCAGCTAGCTATAGAGAGAATAAGTCCGGATAAGGTGAGTCCCAAGATCGCGCCAGTTTTGAGGGCAACCTGATTTATGCCAAGGATCAATCCGAGATCACGGTTGGGGGTTGAGTCCGTTAAAATGGCCGCACCATCGGAGATTAAGATGGCAGCCCCAACGCCTTGTACTATTCTCGCAATGATTAGCTCAGCGGGCGACTGCGCGAGAGAAGCGAAGGCTGACCCGATGGTGAACACGACAAAACCGATCAAAAAGATCTTTATTTTTCCGACGACATCGGTAACTCTCCCTATGATGAGTAGTCCCACGGTGCTAGCAAGCAGGTAGGATTGGCTGATCCAGATCACCTGATTGACATCCGCTCCCAAAGATTTTGCCACGACGGGAAGACCCACGATCAAGATGCGCGTATCAATCCCCGCCATCA
>JAPCJV010000269.1 GCA_027886785.1 Nitrososphaerota archaeon
CGGCAATGCCGGCATTGAAACCCCACCGGTCTTTGGCGGAACCGAATGAAACACTGCTGTCTTGGATGGAAACTTTCCATTTCTGCTTTAATTCTGGTTCAGCGTAAGTTTCAATTAACCGGTTAAAGTCGCCGACAATGTTTCCGATCCATTTTTGCATCGCGTCCTTGTCGAGCCTTAACTCTTTTACGAGCCGATCAATCTTGTTAATGTAAAGAACCGGTTTTACTCTTTCTTCGAGAGCCTGCCTCGTTACTGTCTCGGTCTGGGTCATTATTCCCTCGACTGCGTCGCTTACAACACAGGCACCGTCGATTGCCCTTAGAGACCTAGTGACCCTACCAGTAAAATCAATGTGCCCAGGAGTATCAATCATATTAAGAACGTATGGGGTTCCGTTTTCTTCGTAGTACAGAGTAACGTTGGCAGCCTTGATCGTCATCTGCCTCGACTGTTCCAACGGCATGGAGTCGAGAGCCAGAGCCTGCCCGGCGACAGAGGGCGAAATCATACCCGCTGCAGCGAGCAAACTATCACTCATAGTTGTTTTTCCGTGATCTACGTGCGCGATTACACCAAAATTCCGAATGTGCGTCTTGTCGGAAATCGTAGACATGATTTCCTGAATATTCTTTAGTTTAGGCAAAGATCAAATCAAATCCAGACGTAGAGTTATTCCCTTACATCCAAAACGTCGTTTGAATAACTTGTTTCACTTGTTTCCTTTTATGTTTTGTATGAAAGAACTGTAAGAACCGGTAAATCGAACCACAGTTGCTCCTTTCTAGAAAATAAAGAAAAAATTAGTTAGATCAGAAGTTAATTTTAGTATTCGCAAATTGTTTTTCGCTACGTCGATCAACGTAACGCATTTTCAAATGAAAATGTCTCGGTTAAATAGGGATTTTCAAACGCAAAATGATGAATAATGCCCAGCTCGGAGATCCCGAATTTCTATAAACACCCAGTCGAAGAACGCCTCAAACTGGTAAAAGAATTTGCAAATTTGGACGACAAAGAAACTCAAGCGATTGGTTCATTCGCAGGTTTAGAGTCTGACACCGCAAATCACATGATCGAAAACGTTATCGGCGCAATCCCAATTCCCTTGGGAATCGCGACGAACTTCCGTATCAACGGCAAGGACTATCTTGTTCCTATGGCCATCGAAGAGGCTTCGGTCGTGGCGGCTGCCAGCAATGCAGCCAAAATGGCAAGGATTAACGGGGGTTTCAGGACCAGCAACACCGGGCCCGTAATGATCGGCCAAATTCAAACGGTGAGGATAAAGGATCCCTTCAGAGCAAGAATGGATATTCTGTCTCGCAAAGAGGAGCTCTTGAAGAAGGCAAACGAACAGGATCCCAAGCTCGTCTCTGTCGGAGGAGGCGCTAAGGATCTCGAGGTAAAGGTGATTGATACTATCAGAGGTCAAATGGTAATCTCCGAACTTATAGTAGATTGCAGGGACGCCATGGGTGCGAATGCAGTGAATACTATGGCAGAAGCAATCGCGCCGGAAATTGAAAGAATCGCTAGGGGAAAGGTGTTCTTACGGATTATCTCGAATCTTGCCACCAAAAGGCTCGTTAGAAGCACAGCAACTTTTGATAAGGATTCTCTCGGAGGCGAGGAGATCGTCGATGCAATCTTGGATGCGTTTGCCTTCGCAGATTCAGATCCCTACAGGTGTGCGACCCACAACAAAGGAATTATGAATGGAGTGATCGCGACTGCTCTAGCTTTAGGGCAAGATACGCGTGCACTGGAAGCGGGTGCACACACGTACGCCGCTAGAACGGGAAAATACAGGTCCCTTACAACATACGAAAAAGACGAAAACGGAAATCTCGTCGGCACGATCGAGATGCCCATGGCGGTGGGGTTGATCGGCGGGGCCTCTGCAGTACACCCGGTCGCAAAAGCTTGCGTGAAGATCTTGGGAGTAAAGAGCGCGATCGAGCTCGCGGAAGTGATGGCGTCAGTCGGTTTGGCTCAAAATCTTGCAGCGCTCCGCGCTCTCTCTGCGGAGGGAATACAGCGGGGGCATATGAAGCTGCACGCCCGAAATGTCGCGACTTCTGCGGGGGCGACTGGAGAGCTCATAGATCTTGTGGCTCAGCGAATGGTAGAAGAAAGAAAGGTTCGTTTTGATCGGGCTCAAGAATTAATCAAAGAACTTTCCGCCAAATAATTCCCCGGAAACGCAAAACCGCTTAATAGCTCTAAAAACAAACCCCGCCAAACATATTCCGAGGGCCCGTGGCCTAGTATGGATAAGGCGTTGAGTCTCGACCGTTAACTCGGTCGCACGTGAATCCCCTCTAAGGCAGAGATCGAGGGTTCAAATCCCTCCGGGCCCGCTTTTAGCTAGGCTGATCGTGGATTCTGATCGAAAACTTGTAGAGCACAATCAGACTGGAAATGACTTCCAGGATTTGAGATAGAAAGAAATCTTTCCAGCAACAGTTTCTTACGGGGTTGGAGGAAGCAAGTAAGACCAGGGTATGTGGAGAATTGGAAATATGATTAGAATTATTGGAAACAAGAACATTGGTACTAAAATTATGAGCCAAAGTATGATGGGAATCAATCTCTGGATTACAACTCGGATCGGCCGAGGTGCTTTCTTCGAGTCCTGCTGAACCGGGGCAGCGTTGAAAATGAAGGCTAAAATGGAGGATAACATTTTGTGATAGTTCAAAAATTTCTCAAACTCTGGTATGATTATGGCAATCCACGCGACAATTGCCAAAGCCAAAATCGCAAACAGGATCGCTACGACGGCCTCAGTAATCATCCATGAATGCCTTGTCTAGCCGTGGGTCACGGCCCTCAGCTAGAAAAACTTTCTTGGGAGGTTACTTTCCTACGACTCGCTTCTTCTCTTCTAGGAAGAATTCGCAGTAAGGATTTCCCTTTGCGAGACAGCTCGTTTCTACGCAGATCGTTTCCAGTTGGTACAGTTCTTCCATTACCCCCACAATGTGTCCGCGGATAAAATTGCCCGTAGGTTTGTCAGACTTGTGGCCCATGCATTCCGCGCTTTCCCACAATCTCAATACTAAATTTAGAGGAGATTGCCTAAAGGTTATGATCTTGGCTTTAGCCCATCCAAAAGCTTGGTAAGTTGCGACAATCTGATCCATCTGCTGGACAATCTTGTCTTTCCCCAGTGCCATGAGCAACTCTTTTCCCGCAGTCCTTCCTGCCATGACTCCCTGTTCGTAGATGATCACATCTCCCCCAGAGCTGAACTTTTCCCTAGTTCTCTGCAACATGTTGTTCCAAACATCATTGCGCATGATCATTGCTCTCTGACCTGAGCTGACCTTTATCGGGAAAGTCATAGAGTCGACCAGAAGGCCGTCGCGGCTCTCTCTAATGTGACAATTAATCACATCTGGACAGGATAACAAAAGTCTCTTTATCTCTTCCAAGGTGGTCTCAGGATTTATTGGCTGAACGAACACTTGCCATGTTCCAGGCTTTCCTCCCATGCCTCGTACAAAAGTGCCGCTCAAAATTTGGATCTTAGCTTCGGACAGCACATTGGAAACGGCTGCGAGATCCCCCAGCCTGTTCCTTAAATCAATATTCAGAAGGAAATATCTCGTCTTTGGGATGTACATGAATGCAGTAATAATTTTAGGGCGTTCTTGGGTTTCACTAACTGTTTGTTGTTTACTTCCAAATGTCTGGACAGTTGTGTCTTCCAAAATTGGCCTACTACTCTGAGTACATCGTATAAAGAACATCACACGTATATAGGAAAAATGGACTCGAACTTTCGATTTTCGGTTCTATTTGCAATTAGGATTCAGAAATCTCTACC
>JAPCJV010000027.1 GCA_027886785.1 Nitrososphaerota archaeon
TAAAAGCGAGGAGTTCTCTTCCAAATTAGTTAGGCAATTCCTCGCAAATCTTTTTGCACAATTTGAAAGCTAAAGTACTCACTTTAGTTTTGGGTTTGCTGGAAAATGAAAAACAGGAAATCAGCTGCCCCCAGAGCACAGCGGTCGAAAAATCCCGTAGTTCTAGTGATTTTGGACGGGTGGGGCATTGCGCCCCCAAGTAAGTTCAACGCTATCTCCATAGCGAAAAAACCGAACTTCGACGCGCTTTCTGCAGAGTTCGGAGTCAGCCGGATTTGTGCCTCCGGCCCATGTGTAGGCTTGACGGAAGGACAGATGGGAAACTCAGAAGTCGGCCATCTCACTATTGGCGCGGGAAGAGTAATTTTTCAGGATTTAATGCGCGTTTTTGAAGAGATCAAATCGGGCAAACTGGCGAAAAACGCCAAGCTTCTGAGAGCACTGCGAAGTTTGAAGAAACGCGAGGGCACTTTACATTTTTTGGGACTTTTATCGGACGGAGGGGTCCACAGCCACATCGACCATCTGTTTGCCCTTCTGGACATTGCCCGCAAACTCGGAATTGAGAAGGTGGCAGTGCACGCTTTCTTGGATGGAAGGGACACTCCTCCCCGAAGCGGTGTCGATTACCTCGCCTCGTTGACGAGTTTTATGAAAGATTTCCCGAACGCCACGATTGCGAGCGTAAGCGGGAGATACTATGCGATGGATCGCGACAACCGATGGGGGAGAACCAAGCTCGCCTATGACGCCATCGTTTACGGAGAAGGAGAGAAATTCGAGGATCCTATTTTTGCAGTGAAGCAATCCTACTCTAGAAATGAAAATGACGAGTTCATCATCCCGATTGTCAACATGGGTTATCAGGGAATGAAGGAGGGAGATCTGGTTATTTTCTTCAATTTCAGGCCCGATAGGGCGCGGCAGCTGACCAGGGCTCTTTCAGCTAATGCCGGGGATTTCGGAGGCCTCTTCGATCGATCTGAGAATAAACGCCCCAAGAAGGTGGAGATCCTCACGATGACCCTTTACGATCCTAAACTAAAGGGGCCGAAGGCACTGCTGGGCCGCGAACGCGTGAGCAACACACTGAGCAACGTGCTGGAGAAAAAGAATCTCCGCCAGCTGCGAATTGCAGAGACCGAAAAATACGCCCACGTCACCTATTTCTTCAACGGCCTGGTAGAAAAACCAAGGCGGTTTGAAGAAAGAATTCTCATCCCGTCGCAAAAAGTCGAGACCTATGACAAGAGTCCGGAAATGAGCGCACGTGAGATTACTGAGCAAGCAGTGAAGTCGATCGATGGACAGCGATTCAGCTTCATCCTGATCAATTTGGCGAACGCTGACATGGTGGGTCACTCGGGTATGATCGAACCCACGGTGAAAGCTGTGGAAACCGTGGATCAATGTCTAGGGGAGATCATCGATACATGGAGAAAGCAAGGCGATCGGCTAAATTTGATCGTAACGGCGGATCACGGAAACGCAGAGAAAATGTTTGATGAACGGACGGGTCAACCACATACCGCGCACACCGCCAACCTCGTACCCCTTATCGTCGTTTCAAAGAAATGGAAAACAGCAAGAGAAGAAAATTACGATGCCGGTCTAAGGGACATTGCGCCCACGATCCTCAACATGATGGGGATAGCAAAGCCAAAAGCTATGACGGGAAAAAGTTTGGTCTAAGAAATAAAAAGAGGAAACGGAGTTGGTCGCGAAAAGGCGACCAACAATTTGCATGTTTAGTTGCGAGACTTTAGAAGTCTTCCCATTTTTCCTTGCTGCTCAGCAAGGAAGGTGCTTTCTACACCTGTGAGGACTAGCATCACTCGGACTCTTCCCTGCAGGTTGGGATCGACTCGGGCACCCCAGACTACTCGTGCTTTGGGTGGCAGCGATCTAGTGATCATTTCCCCTGCTTGAGTTACTTCATCGAGAGTAATGTCGTCTCCTCCCGCTACATGGATCAATACGCCAAAGGCTTTTGTCGAGTCTTTGATATCCAAGAGTTGTGCGTCCAACGCGGATTGGACTGCGCGCTCGATCCGATCATCGCCAGAAGCTTCGCCCACACCCATTGCGGCGATGCCTCGTTTCTCCATGATCGCTCTCAAGTCTGCAAAGTCGATGTTGATCAAACTTGCTGTTGTGATCGTCTCGGTGACCCCTTTGACAAATTCTCCCACGAGTTCGTTGGCAACTCCGAGGGCTTCTTTCAACGGAAGATCTCCTGCTACCTTTGCGAGTTTGTTATTGTCGATAACGACAACAGTATCGCATTGGGACTTTAGTTTCTCCAAACCAGCTTTTGCATTGTTGTACCTGAATCGTTCCACTGCGAAGGGCAGAGTGACCACTCCGATCATTAATGCACCTGAGGGTTTCAGCGCGTTCGCGATTACCCAGGAGGCTCCAGTACCCGTACCCCCACCCAAACCGGTTGCTACGTACACAATGTTTGAACCGGCGGTATCTTTCTTGATCTGTTCAATGGATTCCCTCGCTGCTTGCTCACCACGTTCCGGGTATCCCCCAGCTCCCATGCCTTTCGTACTTTTCTCGCCGAGCAGGACCCTTCGGTCAGCTTTGACTATGCTGAGGTGAGTCGCGTCCGTGTTCGCGGCAATGAGTTTTGCCCCGGAAACTCCACCCTTTCTTTCTTTCACCCACGAAACAATGTTGCATCCGGCTCCTCCTACTCCAATGACGGAGACTTGAGGTTTGGCCGCACGCATAATTGCCTCGATTTTTTCCGATTCGAGCATTTCATCCATTTTAGACTGCGTATCGCTATCGTACGACAATGTTTGATCTGAGACAAAACTCTCTCAAGCGGATAATACCCTTTATGAAGTTGAGAAAAGAAAGCTTGACCCGAATTTTTGTGGGTGGTATCCCGATTCAGATTAGAGATCAGAATGTCAATGGATCCCTCTGAAATCTATGCGGAAAAGAACTAGCCGGATGTCAGCAGATAAGATCGCAGTTTGCCATCTTCGACCTGCCCTAAAACTCCCCTCAGAACGCCCTCCCCATACTCGCTGCCGGGGTTAAGGCAGACCGTTTTTCCCAATCGAACCACCCCCTTCGCTTCGTGGATATGTCCATGTAATCCTGCGAGCGGTTGGTACTTCAAGATCGCATTGCGAGTCGCTATGCTCCCTGCGGAAGTCATAACAAGGTGCCCCGCGTTGACCACTGGTTTTAGGTCGCTGTCCACCTTCGGAGCTTGATCAATGGGCGTGTCTATCGGCGGCACGTGAAGGTTGAAAATCGAAGTCTCAGGGTGATTCAGTTCGCTCGCCATTCGCTCGATCTTCGATTGGAGTACTTCTTCTCCAGCTTCTCTGGGGCTGTGCCACGGGGTTCGGTTCGCGAACCCCAAAGTGATCATTTCTTGACCCCCTCCAATGTCCACTACTTTTTCTTCCGGATTCACCACGAAGGAAGAAGAATTCAGGACTTCATCTATCTCAAATATGTCATCGTTGCCGGGGGAGATGAAGCATAAGGTCCCGGTGCCCTTCAGTTTCTCCTCTGCAAGCTGGATCCACTTTCTAACTCCCTCGATCATGAGGCGCTTGAAAAGCTCTTGAACCTTGTCGGGATTGGAGGTCAGTTCCTCGTACTCCTTCTGGTTTACAATCTGGGTATAAGCTCCGCCATTTCTGATCTCCTTGATCAACACTTCTGCTTGTTCCCTCGATTTTAAGACAAAATTTTCGCCGGCATATGTGCACTCGAAAAATCCAGTGCTGGTATCCACGATCGGAACCATGGACTTTCCAGTGATGTCCCCACCTAGGATCAGCACGTTCGCCTTGTAGAACTTCGAGGCGTTCAGGAACTTGCGAAAGCAGATATCCGAACCGTGAACGTCCGTCACGAAGAAGAACTTTGTTTTCCCCAAGGGCTAGAACATGACTCAGTAATTTGGCCTAAGGAATTCGCCCTTTCCCGTCTTTCCGAAACCAACACCTTCTTCAAAGGCGATCTCTCCTTTTAGAATGGTAAATTTCACTTTGCCCGAAACTTCCATTCCGTCATACAAAACAGTCTCCCAAGATTTCGTTTGCAGCTCTGACGCCCTAATTTTCCAAGTTTGGTCATAGTCGACCAGAGCCAGGTCCGCATCAGATTCCACTTGCAGCACTCCCTTTCGGGGATACAGTCCGAAGCGCCTCGCCGCAGCTTCCGCGGTAATCTTGGGAATGTCGAACATTGACAGACTTCCTTCGTGAACCATCTTCAGTAAGATTGGAAGGCGGGTCTCCACGCCAGGGGTTCCGGAGGGCGCTTTGAAAATATCTTCCCACCCGAGCTGCTTTTCCTTTTTCAGGTGAGGAGCGTGATCCGTGGAGACCATTTCGATCAGTCCACTTTTCAAACCATTGAGTAATTCGAGTGAGTCTGCTTCATTTCTTGCTGGAGGATTGAACTTTCCATCCGGTCCTTTTTCCTCCAAGATTTCTTTCGTGAAAGTCAGGTACTGCGGGCAAGTTTCTGCGGACACGTCCACGTTTCTATTCTTGAAGTGCGCCAACAATTGGACCCCCTCTGAAGTGCTGAGGTGGACGAGATGCAATTTGGATCTCAGCACTTCCGCCACGAGGAGAGCTTCATAAACTGCATCAGCTTCGACAAAATTAGGGCGCGAGTCGAAATGGACCAACGGATCTTTACGCCCTGTTGATCTTAGTTCCTTGGTCAATGAAAAGATCAGTGCATCGTTTTCCGCATGAATGCAGTGCACGAGCTCGGTCTTTCGTACCTCCTTCATCACTTCATAGAGCTGACCCGAATTGGTTACAAAGGATCCCGCGTACTCCTTCTCCCTTTCTATGGGCGGCGAGACCATGAAAGTCTTGAAGGCTATTGCCCCGGATTCAGCTAGCTCTGTTAATTCCTCGAGGTTTTCGTGACTTGCGGCTGCGACGAGCCCAAAATTTACAACTGCTTTCGGTTGAACCTTGTCAACCTTATCGCGAAATACACTCGGAGTTGTGACCACCGGATTCGTGTTGGGCATGTCGAAGACGGTGGTCGTCCCTCCTGCTGCCGCACCTTTTGTCCCGGATTCAAAGTCTTCTTTTTCCGTAAAGCCCGGGTCGCGAAAGTGCACATGAGGATCTATGAGTCCGGGTAACACGAGCAAACCGTTTGCATCTATGATCCTAGCTGCATGTCCTGAACCAATTTTTTCAATCGCCGCGATCTTCCCTTCCGAGATGCAAATATCTACCGCATGGAGCTCTCCGCTTGAAATTACCTTGCCGTTCTTGACGATCAAATCAAAGGAAGGCAACGATTTCTTCGTCCCGGGATTATGATGAGGTTTAGCGTTACGTGAATTAATAGTGTGTGGTATGCCTGCGCCGAATTTTCTCGGAATTTAGAGCGTTAAGCTTTCATCTTATTACGCACCTGACTAATTGGCTCAAGAAATTTCTGTCTATCGACGTCGAAGATTCCCTTGTCAGTGATTCGTGCGTGGGGGATCACTGAAAGCGTCAGAAGAAAAGGGATGGGCATGTAGGGGTGTTCGATCATCCCCATTTGCACGAACGCCTTCCGCAGAGCGAGCATCTTTTTTGCGATTACATCCAGTCGGTCTTCCGACATCAGCCCCGCGATTGGGAGATCAATTTTCGCTCGAATCTTGCCATGGTGCACCGCGGCGATTCCTCCTCCGGAACTTGTCACTAGGTTTGCCGCGAGCACCATGTCGCTCCTACCATTTCCGACGACGAGCAGATTGTGAGCATCGTGGGCCACGGTGGTGGCGACCGCACCCTCCTTGAGAAGGTTTCTCGCGAAACCAAAGGATCTGTTTCCATTTTTTCCGTGCCTTTCAAATACGAATACTTTCGCGATGTTCTTGGAAACCAATTCTCCATCTTTCGTCTCCGCTTCTACTACGGACACATTTGTCAGAACCATTTCGAGAAATTTAGATCCGGCCTTCCGAACCATCTCCCCTCCTATTTTGGGAAAGTCAATGCAAGTCAGAAAAACTGTTCCGGTCTTAACCGGCGAAGGGATCTCGAAATCTTGTTCTTTCAATGTCGGAAGCTTTACCGAATTGTATGCCCTGCGGTCAAATGGTTTCGCCTGTGTAGAAATTACTAGTCTCCCATTATCCGTGACCAGCACTCCGTTGGAAATCACTTTTGTGGGATTAAACGATTCCAGTTTTTTCAAAAGCAGAACGTCTCCAATTTTGCCCGGCGCAATGGCGCCCAAGTTAAACTTCCTCATGTGAATCGCGGGTCGCAAGGTAGCCCCTCGTACGACCTCGATCGGATCTAAACCCTCCTCGACCGCTGCACGGCATACTTGGTTCAAATGGCCGTTTAATGCGAGGCGATCGGGCATCACGTCATCAGTGACGAATAGTATGTTTATCGGGCTGGGAAGTTTCTTTAGAGCAGAGACGAACGCCCGCATATCGAGCACATCTGGGCCCCTGAGTTTGAGATACATCCCGGCTCGAAGCTTTTCCAAGGCGCTTTTTGTCTCGAAATTCTCGTGATCCGCCTCGGGGCCCGCGGCCGAATACGCGGCTAATCTGGCTCCCATCAAAAGCGGGCAGTGGCCGTCGATTACCGAATTTCTTTTTCTTCCGATCTCCAGAATCTTGATCATTTTTTCGCTTTGACCGAGCACTCCGTCAAAATCCATCACCTCTCCCAGACCGGATACTCCTTCCCAGCCGAGAGTTTCTTCAACGTCCTCCGGAGTCATTTCGGCCCCCGAAGTGACCGCCGAGGATTCCGGAACGCAAGTAGGAGTAAAGAAATAGATTTTCATCGGTGAACCCTTTGCATTTTCCAGCATCATCCTCAATCCTTCCTTTCCCAAGACGTTCACGATTTCGTGGGGGTCTGCGAAAACCGTGGTAGTCCCGTACGGCAATAACGCACTCGCAAAATTCGCCGGGGTGAGCATGGTGCTCTCGATGTGAAGATGTGTATCGATTAATCCTGGAATCGCAATTAACCCTCGTGCGTCTATGGTCTTGTCAGCTTTGTGCTCTGAGTCCTCGCCCACATAGACAATCGTGTCTTTGTAAATCCCGATGTCCGCGTCACGTAGCTCTCCAGAGTACACATTGAGAACTTTGGAATTTTCAATTTTCATCGTTAGTGATAGTTTTCCGAGAGCTGCAGAAACTATCTCTCGTGTACTCGCTGACAAGGTACAGCTACCTTGTCGATAGGATCCTACAAAAGCATTTCAGGCATGGAATTCTTTGAATTAACCAGAAGAGCGAGTTGCCCTAACTGTTCAAAAGGAGCCCGTCATTTACTCGGGCGGGATCTCTTTGTAGGCG
Organism: Nitrososphaerota archaeon; assembly: GCA_027886785.1. Next base: position 7,340 of record JAPCJV010000027.1, read on the forward strand.
AGGGAAATGTCGATGCCTCTTGCCGCGTGGTACCTTTTAGATGCGAGATAAATCACTGCACCTAAAACGAAGGAAACGATTACGTAACCATAGGCAGTCAAGTTTCCTCCCCAAACGGAACCGTTGGCCAAAAACAAGTAAGTGATGTATACGAAAATTGCAGCCATCAAAATTCCGGATATGAAGAGAATCCCCTTAGAAGTTCCCTTTTCCTTTCTGAGGGCGTAAACTGAAGCCGCCAACCCGATCACCACGAAATAAGCCATCGCTGCCACCACGTTTCCAAACAATGAAGACAAAGTTCCGTAGACGAAAGCAGAGATTCCAATGAGCGATATAGTCACTACCAAATCTAGCACATGGGCATACACTGGAGAGCTGTACTTCGGACTGACGTACGAGAGCTGTTCAGGCAGGAATCGATCGAAGGATTGAGCGAACAAATATCTTGAAAACACAATTACTCCATAGGCAAGAACCCCGATATTCCACACGATCCACCCGAGACCGATCACCGCTTGTAGCGGATAACTGGTTGTCACTCCCATAGCAAACGTCCAGTAGTTAAAATCGGAAAAAACCGAAAGGGGGCCCGTTAAAGCTCCCGACACGAAACTGAAACCTCCCGCGACATACATCGCACCAAAAGCTGAGGTGATTAGGATCAGCGAAATCAAAGCTGAAATCGGTACGTTCCATCGAAGCGCGCTTTTTCCTTTCATTTCAGATGCGACAGCAGGCGCAGCATTCAGCCAGGGGTACACAAACAGAGCAAAGAAGGGAATCAAGAAGAAAACTCCATTTACGTTGAAAGCACTCGCGGTAGGGGGAGCTGCAACTTGAGAAGCTGATAGGCTTTGATTTGCTCCAAAATTTGTTTGGGCGAAATGTAAGTAATTCGTCACTCCATTGGATCCAGCGCCAATCAGTGTGAAGATAGAAATTACGAGACTAACAATTCCAACTAAAATCAGGGCAGAAACCAGCCTATAGCCCGATTTGGGAGAGAAAATGTTGACGGCGATTAAGAGTGCGAAAATAATCGCTGCCACAACAAATTGAGAACCCGCGTTTCCTCCAAAATTTGCAGGCAAGGATATTGGAAATAATCCAGAGAAGCCCAGACCTACCCCAACTCCTCCGATCGCGAAAACGGCCGAGAGAGCAATCAAAGCTAGGTAAGCCAGTGTTTCCAAAGTGTATCCCATAAAGGAGAATGTACTTCCGACAAATCCGCCAAATGTCCTCGACGTCCAGACATAGTCGCCCCCAGTTCGGGGCAATCTGCGCGTCATCATCGTATAGACCACAATCTGAGGAATCGAAAGAAGAAAAGCAACGATGGAGGTAAGAACCAGATTGAAACCATTGTTGACAATGTCAGCAGGCAACAGAATGGTAGTCAGGCCAATTACGCCTAACCCCGCTCCTATGGACATGTTGCCTAAATTGAGGGTGATGGCGTCAATGAAAGAGACATTCTTTACTAAACCAGTACTATCACGAGTAAACACTTTCTTGGCCGTGTTTGTACCTTCCATCAGGCCGCGGGCCTTCGCCTGCCTCGTATAAATAGTTAAGCCATTTGAATATTTTTTACCTTATTTTCTGTTCGCTTAATTTAGCGCACTTTTCTTGGCCTGTCGTAGTCCGTTCTCTTTTCAAAAATACAGCACTTTTCTCTGGTAAAACTCTTACCACAAGGAGATTTACTTTTGCGATGCCCTAAAAATAAGGGGATCCTGGACTCTGTCCTAAAATTAGGCCACTCGCTGTTGAGATTGAACCCGAAAGTCGGCTGTTTCGCTCGGTATTTACCAACTGGATTCCTCTGGGATAGACCAGATCACTGCTGTTTGGAGTGAAATCAGTTCGCAACTAATGAAAGATTTGTTGGAATTTTGGAATTTTGTTGAAAAAATTGCTTGGAATGATGAGCCGGGAATTTTATGGCGGTTGACTATTTGTACACTATCAAGTCAAAACACTATCGAGATCCGATATATTTCTCCAAGGAAGACTGGCCAAGCTTTTAGGCTGATCGTCCTTAAAACAGAAGAACTTCAAGAGAATTTAACAGTTAGAAGACGATGAGACGCGCAAAATGTGCTTAATACATTTTACACCGGCCCTAACTCTGAGCGCCGGTACGTCAACCTAAATTGACCCAAAATAACGATTAAATCACCCTAGGCCAAGCAGGCTGGCCGAACTTTCAATATGAGCACAGAAAACAATGGATATCTGAACGACTCATCATCAGGAACCTCAGTCCCTTCTTACTCGCAAATGGCAGAGACTCAGCAGTCGCAACAGGTGATGGCTGCGGAGTTTGACATCATCGTAAAGGACTGGTGGATCGAGGGTGGGAGACTCGGAATTCCAAAAGAATATCGTCAAAACTTCCCAAAACCAGGAGAGCCGATCGTCCTAATAGATTACGAGGGGCGCATGTACCGATCGAAGATGCACAATTTGTGGCAGGGCGTAGATGTGGGGAGAATTGATGGCATCAAGCCGTTCTACAAAAATCACCCGATAGTCACCCCGGGGACCAAGCTTCGCATCAAAGTTACGGGAAAGAGCACTGCCGTGGTATTACTGACCGATCGACCCACGCACCAGATGCTCCAATAAGGGTAGTTAGAAACCCCAAAAACGAGGCAGCCTTTTCCGCGATTTTTTCTAACTCGGAATCGTTGCCTAAACTACTTTTTTCTCTGAAAAAATATTTTCATTTCTGCTTTTCCGAATATCTCTCGTGGACCCGATACCTGAGATACCGATCATCCGGAGAGAATCTGGGCGGATGCGGGCTGGCTATCAATTCAGACCCGCATTTGGGGCATTTCGGAGGAAGGGTGTATGTCAGACACACTTTACATTTCAAAAGCAGTTTATTCAATCTGCTTTCGAGATTCCTCTCTCGTGAAGCCGAACTTGCCCTTGCTTTTCTCAATGATGGTTTTTATTCGCTCTAACGCAGCCTGCAGGGCTCGTTCCGCGACTTTGTAATTTTCAGCTTTGACGATCAATCGATAGCGGGGAGTTCCGAGATAAGTAACTTTGATGTGGACGCCGGAGGTTTTCACGTCTTCTCCTGCCCTAAGTGCACTTTTGATCACTTCGATGCCGTTGGAGGCTTTAACCCGCAGATCCATGACGCCCCTGACTTCAACTATCGGGATTGCAATTTTTTCTTCCGAAACGACTCTAACTAATTCCGATAGCCCGGGTTCCAAAGAAAGTTTCTGCAGAGCTTTCGGACCGCGACGTGCGATGTCCTCAAATCCTTCGTACAAAGTGTTGTACTGGTTTTGGACTGCATCGATCACAGTCCGCAGAGACGTCTCATCAGTACCCAATCTTGCCTTCAGCGCATCAACTATAGTGCCCGCCTTCTCCGTTTTTTTGACCTCAATGACCTTTGCCTTTCTTTCCTCGCTGGAAACTTGCCTCAGTGAAAGGTCGATCTCTCGCCTCCCCTTGTTTACCCGGATTACCTTCAGCACGATCTTTTGGCCAGGTTTGGCGTATCTTTCGATATCGCGCACCCA
>JAPCJV010000270.1 GCA_027886785.1 Nitrososphaerota archaeon
CAAAAGAAGGGCTATCTCAGCAAAAAGGCAGATCCCAGAGAGGTGGCGGAGTTTGTAGTAATGGTGGAGGAAGGATCTTTCGCCATGGTGAAAAACCTGCGAGACAAGCGAGTATACTGGTCCATGTATAATTCATTGAAGCAGTACCTGGAATCGCTAAGCGAGAAATCAGAGGTTTCGGCTTCACAAATGAATGAAGTCGTACCAAAGTCAGAGAAATAGTTTTCGTCAAAACCCACTTGGGGTTTGACCGTCCGCTTAGCGCCTAACACTCATAAATAATGTCGGGTACTCGTCCGAAGATCGTATCATATTCTTTGATCGAATCTAACGGTGGTGCCAAAGAAAAAAGTTCAATGGGAAATGTCAGAGATCACTTAGCTAATGAAAGAACCTATCTCGCTTGGCTGCGTACCGGAATCGCGACGATCGGTCTGGGATTCGTTGTCGCTTGATTCGGGCTTGCCGTAACCGGGTTACCTGGTGTCGCTTCTATAGACACATTATTTCATGTTTCCAGCATCGTCGGGATCGCCCTGCTTCTTTCCGGTGGTCTCATGTAGCCACTGGCGCTCAAACGATTCATGAAAAATCAGCAGAGGATCAAGACCGGGATCTACGAGCCCAGCGCTGGGATCGAGATCATTATCAGTTCTTTGATTTTCGTAATCGCCGTTCTTCTAATCGGATATCTTCTTCTGACTCTGTAAATCCTTCCAGTTTACGTAATCGTTGATTCAACCAAAGGTCCGACGCCGGAAATATTCTTCAAAAGATCATCGGGTATTTTGTGGCGCGCTTTCAGATACTCAGGCGTGTTGTAGGACGCCCAGACTTTTCCGGTTTCATCCGCAGAAACCAGGATCTTGAGAGGAAGATCTATTGCCGAGGCTAGGAGCCGCAACCATCAAAGGAGTTCCCCCTCTAGGGTTTCCAAAGATCAACATCATCGTGCCAGGCATTTTCAATCCGGCTCTTCCTGCGTCTCCGCTGAAATCAATTCTAGCGAAGATCGTCATTCCCATGCGATTTCAGCGAGGACTCTAATCGATTCATAGTTTCTTCCACTGAGTACTTGGATACAAGGGATGCAATTCCTTTTTCTGAAGTCTTTGCTTGGGACAATATCTCCACCAAGTCACGACGTAAAAAGAGCTCTGATATTTGCTTTCCCTCGAGTCTGTTGCTGGGTACTCATTAGTCGAGTTCTCATGTTAAAGCTGTGATAAGCGCCAAGCAGTTATTTCGTTGATGTCTCCGAAGTGCTTTTCATGCTCGAGTATGAGCACTGGAACATTGGTATCCTCGAGGCCATCAGAGAGACTCATCGCGACTGCCGCAGCTGAAAGATCTCCCCATGGTTTATTGTGGTATTTGGTTCGCAGAATTCCCAAGTTCAATGTTGTCCTCTCATCTTGAATAACAGACAGAGTCGCATAGGCAGATCTTATGACCTCTTCGGGAGGGATTCTATTTCTTATCAATCCCGGTTTCTCCTTTTCAATAATATTGATGACCTTGTAAGCTTCCACCAAATTGTTTGGATGGATAAAGAGTTCCAGGTCTCCTGCTTCGTGACGTTCGATAATATTTCGTACCTTGTCTCCTCCTTCTTCCTGAGTAAACGAAAGAAGGAATACACCAGTGTCTAACACTAGCCTCTCTGCTGTTTTGGTTTCTTGTGGATGCGACGTAGTTCCTCATCTCTTTCGCGTTCAACTTTGAACTCCAACTGTCTCTCTTTGCGAAGCACCTCGATCGTCTCAGCTTTTCCAAGAAAGCCAAAAAACTCGGATAGTCTCGGAACTTTCTCCACAATTATTCTGTTCTTGTCGAGAGGCTTGAGTGTCAACTCCATTCCGGGGATTATCCCATACCTTTTCCGAATTTCTTCAGGAATCACGACTTGACCCTTAGTAGAAACGCGGATTTTGTGCTCATCCATGGAGACCAATGAGACTGCCAGTGATATATATCTTACCATCTTACCGTCTTACTGTAAGACTGTGAACGAGCATACAAAAATTCCTCATGAAAGTTACAGCCGCAGACAATTGCATTTGGATCTCGAAATACGGTCAGGATTCCTACGAAAAAGTCCTCGCCCAACCCACGACGCAAACGAGGTCCGATATTTGCTTTCTCCCCTTTCACCGATAATATTCATTTTTTCAATGAATGATGAATAAGTACAAGTACGGTTAGAATCCACAAAAGCTTCTAATTTTGCAGCGACTGCTGGGGAACGATTCGGCGAGGGGTCTCTTAGGCACCTCCATCGGGCATTTCCTGAATGATGGAGCGAACTATCTTTTCCCTGCGGTGTATCCGGTCCTCCTCAATTCTTACCACGTTTCGCTTTCGTTCATCGGAATCCTCGCCGCGCTGTACAGCCTCTCTTCTCTGGTATCTTCTCCCTTCATCGGGAAAAGATCCGATTACAATCGCAGTTACCTGGCTTTGATCCCAGTTGGTTTGTCGATCGTCGCGCTGGGCGTTTTGGGGTTTACTATCTCTGTAGTATTTTTCAGTGGTAGTCTGTTTTATGTCGGCATGGTTTTGTTCAGCCTTCTGGGCGGTTTTGGGAGTTCTTTTTATCATCCGCTCGCCGCCTCGATCCTGAACGAGACCTTTTCGGTGGACAGGAGGGGTCGAGCTATGGGGATCAACGGTTCGTTGGGAGGGTTCGGGTCGTTTGCTTTTCCGATCATCACAGTGGGATTGATCGCGAGCTATGGAGTAATTTCTCTAACTCTGGTTGCTCTCGTTTTCTTCCTGCTTGCGATTGCGATTTATTCTGTGATGAGGAGCATCAAGGTAAACGCTGCGTTCACGGATAAGAGCGACCAACGAGATTCACGAGTGACATATCGTTTTGTCTTGCCCTTTGTACTTGCGCTCACGCTCTCCGGTTTCCTGAGGAACTTGTGTACCCAGGGGGTGATTTCCTTCCTCCCCACGTATCTTAACACGGTGAGTAAAATCAATTATCAATACATTGGCTATGCGCTCATCGCCTTTTCGGTAGCTGCGATTGTGGGACAGCCGCTTTTCGGTTGGCTTTCAGACCGCTTTGGCCGCCTACCCATGTTAGTGGTTACTTGCGTAGGAGCTGTGGGTTCGGTACTCCTGCTTGCCTTAACTCCCGGAAATTTCTGGCTGACCGAAATTAGCATTGCACTCTTCGGGCTTTTTTCATATACCAACTTTCCGCTGTTCTTGGGGCTCACGGGAGTAATCGCTCCCAAGGGAACAATCACGTTGGCTAATTCGATCGTGTGGGGATTCGGGATGATTGGTGGCGGAACCATCGGGCCAATCTTGGTAGGTGTACTCTCTGACAAGGCATTTCTGGGATCGCTGGATCAAGCTTTTCTTGTTCTCGTTGCAGCTGGCTTTGCTTCCCTCGTATTCTTGCCTTTCGTTCCCAAGCCGAAAAAAGTTCAAGCTGTAGCTTCGTGAAATTTCCACTTGCCCTTAGGGGACTAATAGATATGCAAATCGCCCTAACTAATTCTCTTGGAATCCACCTCAATTAACCCACCGAAGATTCTGCTAGGTCGGGACAGCGCCCACTACGCGCCCGATTAGGTAGCCCGCAAATCCAGCGCTAAGCCCGATGAGCGTCATCTGCAGTCCGCTCCACCATATGGACCCCACGGTGGTTCTCGCTTCATACGCGCCAATGAAAAAGAGCACAGCACCGCTCAAAAAGCCGCTAAGTGCTGGCAAAATTAGGGCTATCCTTTCTTAGGGCTATCCTCCGATGAGGCTAGCCCAGCCCCACTCCCGCCACGCCAAACTGTAGCTTGAGCTCACCCCACGGGCA
>JAPCJV010000271.1 GCA_027886785.1 Nitrososphaerota archaeon
ATGAATACTTCAAAGCTGCGGGGCTCGGCAGGTTCAATTTCATTGTTTCCCAGGAAAAATCGATCCAGACGACAGTTTTAGATCCGTCGCTGTCGGACACCGGGGAGGCGATTGGGAATCATTTTCTTCATGGAGTAATTGTGGGATTGATCGAGGGTCTGGAAAACCGATCCATGATGGTGGTCGAGGATCTCTATGACGTGAAAGCTCGGAGGCTGTCCTTCCACCTCGTCGAGAAAGAAATCTCGAAACAGACTGCAAGTGAACCAGTATTGAAACCATCCCTTCCGAAGGAAGTACAGGCGCAGGCTCTGGACGAAGTGGAGAAGGTGATAAAATCATTAGAAAAAGAGGGCCCGGATCTGGACGACCGAACTCCCCTGCTGATTGAGATCGGTGCGGAAAGAAGCGCTTTGGCTGCAAAGGTGCAGGCTCCCGTTCAGAGTTCTACGCCCTCCATCTACACTCCCAAAGAACCGAGCCTGAATAAACTTCTGAAAGCCTACAAAGACGGAGGGTGGGTGGGTGGGAAAGTTATTGGAACGACCCCGGAGAGCGAAAAATCCACTGCGCTGGTCGTTGTAAAATACACAGAGCCAGAGAAAAAAATAGATTTGCCCAGCAGTCTGGTCGAACCCATCTCTAATTCCGAGAAAGGAGAGAAAAAGGAGGAGCTAGTCGAAAAAATAGATTCCTCAATTGAATCTCCCCGTGAACTTCAGGACTCTTCTGTAAAGATTCCTGCGAAAAGAAATGTTCGTCAGGACGAGGATGACGCGGATCTCTATAACCAGGAATTGCGCGACTCCGACGATCTTTTCTTTGAAGACTCGTTCTAGCCGAGAACCTATTAACTTCCTAAAAACTGAAGCCGAATAACGGAAGCAGAGGATGGGCGTCTTGCTGAAATAGTTCTCTCTCGCTTTGAAGCACTGCGATCTCATGGACTACATTACTCTCGGCAAAAGCGACCTCATGGTCTCGAAGATGGGGATGGGGGTGTGGCAGGCGAGCGGGGACTGGAAGGGTGACGACGAGCAGGTCATCAAGGCTGTAGAAACTGCCACCGAGCTCGGACTGAATTTAGTGGACACCGCCGAAGGGTACGGGAACGGACACAGCGAAGAAGTGCTTGGGCGGGCCGTCGAGAGAGTCGGCCGAGAAAAAATCGTCATCGCGACCAAAGTATACGGATCTCATCTTCGATACCGTGAACTGCAGAAAGCAGCCACATACAGCATGAAACGCCTCCAAGTAGATCACATAGATCTCTACCAGGTGCACTGGCCCGATCCGTGGGAGCAAATACCTCTCAAAGAAACCATGCGGGCTCTGGAGAGCTTGTATCTCGACGGAAAAATCAGGGCAATAGGAGTGAGCAATTTCGCCGTGAGAGATCTGGAGGAGGCACGATCTTATCTGTCGAAGACGGACATTGTGTCCAATCAATTGCGGTATAACCTTCTCCAGAGAAACATCGAGGAGGAGGTGCTTCCGTACATGAAAAGGGAAGGGATCACGGCTTTGGCGTGGAGTCCCCTCGCACAGGGCGCCCTCACGGGAAAGTACAGTTCGCAAAACATTCCCAAGGGAGACGTCCGGGTAGAGAACGTCCTCTTTGCACCTTCCAACATGCGATCGATAGATCAGTTTGTGTCCGTCTTGTCTTCCATCGCGAGAATGCACATGGCTACGGTAGCGCAGGTTGCCCTAAATTGGTTAGCTTCCCATGCCAGCGTCATACCCATACCCGGAGCGAAAAATGCGGCCCTGTCCAGGGAAAACGTGGGTCTCTGGATTTTCAGCTGTCCATTGAAGAGCTGAATCAAATCGAGCGAGCTTATCGCGAAACAAAGATCGATTATTATCCAGATCCGGAGAATCTGGAAGTCGAAGTAATGTGATCGTGGATTCAGTAATCCTTAATTTACTGTAACCTTACAGTAACCGCTCGCATTGCCAGATCTCTTTGGAATCTCCAGATGGAAAGAGGAAATTGAAGCCTGGCAGAGTTATGCAAAAGCTCTGCCGGCCGAAGACCGCGAAATTTTCCGCAGGATCATCGAGGGCGCTTCGCAGTACGAAGATGGACTAGAAAACAGCGTCAAAGGGCGCGACACCGAGGCGTTCCTTCTCTCTATCTTGCTGTCCCAGCAGAAGAAAATTCAGGAGCTGAGGGAATTTATTGCGGCCAGAAAAAGCAAGAAGGAAGAAAAGAGCTGACTGCCCCGCGATGTGCCCGATGGATCTAATGAAGTGCGAGAGAGATCATTCTTTTGGGGAGAAAACCCACATGCATCACAGTCTCTCAGACAATCTGTGCTTCTTTGAGTGATCAAGAAGAAATCGCAGATACGGTGCCTGAATCCCAGTTCGCAACGTACACCTCGCTGTTGGACGCATCGAACTCGGCGTAGCGTGGCCCGGTTCCTACGGTGATGTTTGCGATCATCTTGTTGGAGGATCCGCTGATGATCGTGACGGTCTTGTTGAAAATGTTGGACGCGTAAACGTCGTTGTTGACGGGGTTGAATTCAAGAAAGTGCTGTCCCTGGGGAGCTTGGTGGCCGTTCGCGCCGCTTCCGATCGTGATTGCGGCGTTCGTCGAGCTGCTGATGGCGGTGACGCTCATTGCGCCGTACCGAGTCACGTACATGTTGTTGGTCACCGGATCAAATAACTCGTAGTAAGCTAGGCTGCCGATCGTAATTGATGTAATTATTTTGTTAGTCGCGGGGTTGATCACGTTTACAGCGTCGGACCCATACAGTGTAAGATACAGGTCCTTGTTGAAAGGGTTGTAGCGAAGGAAGTACGGTCGATCTCCCGTGGGAATGGTCGCGAGGACAGTATTGCTTGTCCCGGAGATCACGGATACGGAGGCCGAGCCCAGATTCGATACGTATATGTTGTTGGTGTCAGGATCAAATTCGAGATAGTGTGGGCTGGTACCCACCGCGATCGTGGCCACGACTTTGTTTGACGAGCTGCTGATCGCCGAGACTGATGCGGATCCATTGTCGCTTACATACATCTCGTTGTTGGATGGATTGAAAAGCAAAAATCTCGGATCGGATCCTACTGGCACTGTAGTCATCAGCTTATTCGTGGAGCCGCTGATAATCGACACGCTGTTTGATTTCTGGTCCGCGACGAAAATCGCGTTGTTTGCCGGATCGTATTCAATGTCATAGGGGGCAGCGTTCGATCCCAGCATCACCGTTGCGATGACAGAATTGGTGGTCGTGTTGATCACAGAGACGCTGCTAGACCCGTGGTTTGCGGAGTAGATGCATTTGTTAATCGGATCATACACTAAGAACTCCGGCTTTGATCCGACGATAATGGTTTTGACAACGTGAATTGAGGTCGCAGCAAACGAAACAGGTGTTGCTACTGAGATGAGCCCTAAAAATAGAAAGCAAAGGATGCAAAGGCCCGAAATTTTCCGATAAGAAAAATGCAATGAACGTGGCATAATTAAGGGCTTGATGCAAAGAGACCCTTAAGCCGATATCTCATTTTTCGATATCTTAAATTCTTTTTAGTTTAGTGGCTTTCTTGCCTTGATGTAATTGCTAGAGAATTGAGATTCACCATTTCCAGCATCGTTGCAAGAATTACCATCTTTGGAAACAGCGCGTACTTCGATTTCCCCGAAACCAGATAATTCCAGCAGCCTTCGTATTATTTATTGACTCAAATGTTCACTGGATGCTTTTTGACCTGAAATTGACTTTGATCAGTGAAACAAGTGCGAGTGGTATGCTGAAGATCATGAGGCCACGCAGATTTAGAAAAGCATCTAGAAGGGACACTATAAGCAAGG
>JAPCJV010000272.1 GCA_027886785.1 Nitrososphaerota archaeon
CGGGAAGCACTCCTTGGTGCACGATTGGAGGCGCGATCGCGGAAAACTCGGGAGGCATGAGGTGCTTCAGGTACGGGACGGTGAAGGACTGGGTGCTTGCACTGAGGGTAGTCCTGGCGGATGGCGCGGTAGTAAAGTTCGGAGAGCCGCTTCCGAAGAACCGAGTGGGGTACGATTTCGTGCATCTGATGTGTGGGAGCGAGGGGACTCTGGGCCTGATCACGGAGGCATGGATGAAAATCACGCCCCTCCCACCCAAGAACCCGGAGCACAAGCGACTGCTCGTCTTTTTTGATCGCTGGGCGTACGCGGGCAAAGCAATCCAGAAGCTGAGGGAAAATCGCATCCAGCCGATCTTGCTCGAGTTCATGGATCGAGAAACGATGCACTCCGTAAACTCTGCTTTTGATCTTGCAGTCCCAGAAGACGAAGCGATCCTTTTCATCGAAATTGATTCGCGGATGAAAGAGCTTCTCAAAATCTGCGAAGAGTGCGGGGCGACGGGATCCTACATTGCGAAGGACGAGGCAGATGAAGAGCGCCTTTACCAGGCGCGAATGCTGAACTATCTGGGACTAAAGTCGCTCGACATGGCGCTCCACACCGAGGATGTGGTCGTCCCGATCGACAAGCTTGTCGATTATCTGGAGTTCGTGAAGCAAGTTTCTGAAAAATACAACCTGAGGATTCCCACGGGAGGACATGCCGGGGACGGGAACGTGCACCCAAGCATCCTGTACGACGCAAAGTCTGAAAAATCCAGAGAAGCTGCGGATCTGGCTTTTGCCGAAATCTGCAACTACGCGATCGAGGTGGGTGGGTCCGTCACGGGAGAACACGGAATTGGCGAGCAGAAAATTTTGTTTGCCGAAACTCAACTCTTGAAGAGCAACGGCAGGGAGACCTTGGATCTCATGCGGCAGTTGAAAAAACAGTGGGACCCCAACAACATTCTGAACCCGGGAAAATTCCTCAGACAGGTCTAACCCAGAGAATCGAACTTTGCCTGCTCGTCCAGTCTTTCCGAAAGGAGCACTTCCTTGTCGAAAAGTGTCTGAATGATCGAATCGTACTCAGCGATGACTTCTGCAACTTCTTTGGTTAGATTGGTGGCCTCCACGCTTCCATTCTTGAGCGTTCTCGAAGCCCACTGAAAGATCTTTGCTTTGTGAGAAGCCAGTAAAGTGTCTCTTTTGGCTTCGAGATCAGATATTTCCTGACGGAGTTTGTCCACGACGACGGTGTTGGAGTTACCCGATACCCAGGTTCTAACCATTTGAAATTCAGATGAGTCCTATTGAGATTGTATATTCCAAATAACTTTTCTTCAAAAGGTTGTTTGGAGCAGCGCTCACTTCAAGTATTCAAAATGTGCGTACGTTGTTCTTTTTCCTATTACAATCTCAATCTAGTTATAGCTTCGTACTTGGCTAGTTTGAATGTAAAGCTAGCACCGTTCTTTACACTAGAACTAAATCACAGACCATTTCCTATTTCTGGCCATGAGCAGCAGCCCCATGTCTGGTAAAATAGTTGGAGTTTCTCTTGTTATCGCAGTCCTCGCCATAGCCTTCCTCGGATTAGTCGCTTTTTCAGCAACTTTGTCGAGGGCATCTTCGCAAGCCGCCACGATCAGCACGGTTGCGACAAGCAGTACCCCATCCACGATTACTGTACCAGGAGTCGGGATCGCAAGTGCGACCCCCGACCAAGTTCAGGTCGTCTTGGGCGTGACTAATTCGGGAACAAATGCAACTTCAGTCCTTTTGAAAAACAGCGCCAACATGACAGCAGTCATTTCTTCCATAGAAAGGGGAGTGGGAATCAACGGTAGCGACGTACAGACTACGAACTTTAATTTCGGTCCCACTTATGCGTACAACTCGAACACTATCAACGGTTATCAGGCGAGCAACAACGTTCAGGTCACTCTGCAGGGCCGCGACCTCTCCAAACTTGATAGTGTGATAAACGCAGCAGTGAATGCCGGCGTAAATCAGATACAGAGCATACAATACACACTTTCAAACTCTCTACAGACACAGCTTCAGAATCAGGCTCTCAAGAATGCGATCGAAAGCGCGAACCAGACTGCTCTCCTAACGGCGTCATCCGAGGGCGTGAAGATTACGGGGATACAGAGTGTTTCGGTTCAGGGATCGAATTATCAACAGCCGTATTACTCATATGGCAATGCGGTTGTGTTTGCGTCCGCCTCGACAGTGAGTTATTCCGTCCCGATAGCACCAGGCCAAACTCAATTTAGTATGCAAGTGCAGGTAACGTACCTTCTTGGACAGTAATGGAGTGCCCTAAAAAACAGGAATGCCTGGTAGAGAGACTGTTGGCGCCTCTCTCCACGTCGACTAATCTTGTCTGTGGATTCCCTTAAGGACCTGATGCAAACCAGGTTACCGAGAAACTGGTTCCATCAGTTGAGGGCTTTGCCGAGGGCAGTGCCTTAACGAAAGTGCTGCTCAGATCGATCATTGTCATAGAATCCACCTCACTGCCGAACATTCCAAGAGGTTTTGTAACTCCCGAGATGGTTGCAGTGTTCGTGCCCGTCACTAACGTCGTGTCTTTCCCAAACGACACGGATCCAAAATTGGGGAGTGGACAAATGTTGAGGGTGTAAGGGCAAGAAGGTGAGGATGGTGCTTCTGCGATCCACTCCGCGGAACTCCTGGCTGCGCCAGGGACAGCAGCCGTATGGGAGAACGATTTTCCAGTTGTTAGGTCTTTGATTGTAGTCGTGAATTTGCTCGTGATGGTCGAGTACTTTACCAATGCAGAGATCTTGTCCCCTGGGTGAATTGCCATGGTCGTAATATTGACAGAGTACGCCGGATAGAATTCATACCACGCGGAATATGAAGCCACTCCTCCTATGCACAGAGCCAGGGTACCTGTCTGCTCGACAGTAAGCGAGGTCAATCCATCAATCCCAACCCAGAAAGAGGCTGCTTGCAGACCGCTTGCAGGACAGATTACGGCTGGTTGGATCCACGAACCCTTAACCTGCGTAACCGAATTAGCTGACGCGTTGATCGCGTATCCTGCCCAGTTTAAACTGCCCCAACTGGAAACAGAGAGGACCTTGCTGAGCTTAGCCCCCGCGGAGACCGGCGTAGTTGTAGTGGAATTTACGGGTGTACTGAAGGAAGAAAAGCAGAAGAGAAGTATTACTACAGAGGATAACAAAACTGTCGTAAACGTAGACCTCGTTGCGAATCGCATGAGCCCTGAAACTCATTTTTCAACTTAAATGGGTACGATTCGTTTCCACTTTTTGAAGTATATCCGGTTTCGATATTTTCAGTCAATCACGAAAGATTAGCCGAGTATTATTTAACGTCATATTTTATTACGAGAAAATCAAGCCGTTTCTCAAGAATTGGGCGCAGTGAAAAAGAAAAGGTCCGTTAGAATTGAGATCGTAGGCATAATCCTCGTTATCGGCTTTGGCGTGGCTACGGCGATCTTCATCAGTTTCATGGGCAGCAAGAGCTACATTCCTTCGGAGTATCTCCAGCCGATTTATGTCCTGATCATCGTGATCACCGGATATATCTGGATCCGGATCATTACCTCCATCTTGGAAAAAGTCGTCGAACCGACCCTGGGCGTGACGAAAACTCACGGAATCAAGAACCTGTTTTACATCATTGCATCCATCATCATCATTGCGATCATCTCTTCGGTGTATAACCTGAATCTTGGAGGAGTACTCATCGGCGCGGGATTCGCAGGCATTGTACTAGGGCTCGCTGCGCAGCAGGTGCTCGGCAATATTTTCGC
>JAPCJV010000273.1 GCA_027886785.1 Nitrososphaerota archaeon
AGCTCGACGGCCCCAACGCCCTAATCTTCACCAACATGAACCCCTTCAAGCTCTACCTCTCCTTGGAAAAGAGCAAGGTTGACCTCCCGGCGAGGGCTGGGGATATAGCTACAGACGAACTAATTGTTCCGGCGGGAAATACTGGAATTCCTCCAGGGCCGGTCTTATCAGAGTTCAAAGAAGCAAATGTGGCGACACGAATAGAATCCGGCAGCATCTACGTTTCCAAGGATTCAGTAGTTGCTCGGCCGGGAGATGTCATATCGCCAAAGTTAGCGGGTCTACTGTCGAGGCTCAATCTAAAACCGATAAAGGCTGGGATGTCCATTTTCATGGCGTCTTCTGGAGGCCTCCTTCTTCTCCAGAGGGACATCACGATTGATCTAAACCGGTATCGTCTAGATCTTGCGAGAGCCGCTGCAGAAGCGATGGCGCTTGCCCTCGAAGCGGCATACACGGTGCCAGAAACGATGCCCCCGCTTCTCGGACGAGCTTTGCGGCAAGCGAACGAGCTCGCAAAGGAATCGGGGTACATTTCTGCGGAGAACGCAGAAGTGGTACTGGGCTATGCAGAATCGCAAGCTAAAGCCGTTCTGGAAGCAGCGAAGAAGAAAGGATATTCTGAGGGCTAGCTCGATCGGGGTCAGGAGTAATCGAGCACTTACCGATCTGGAGTCCCTTTATTTGCTCTAACTAATTGACAGTTGGTCCATAGGGTTTTCCGTACGCCGGAAAATTGGACTGCATTACGAGGAGTATTTGGGGAGCTCGATCACAATGTTTAGCGATAGATTAACGGCTCTTTCCTATGCGCTAAGGGCTTCGCCCGTCTATATTGCAGTTTTTCTGATGCGTTTTTCTTTCGCCTTTACCGTTGTTGCTTTACAATACATCGTCCCGGTCCCGTACGAGAGAGGAATCATCGCTTCAGCTTATCCTTTGCTAGAAATGATCACCGGATTATTTTTCGGGATCCTGGCGGACAAGATCGGCCGAAAGTGGATTATTGTAGGGGCCTTGCTGCTGTCCTCGCTCGTCAGTTTTTCCTTTACCTTGACGAAATCCTTTCCACTGCTTGTGGTGATTCATGGGTTGCAGGGGATTTGTGCCGCGGCCATTATCACGAGCACGCTTGCATCGTTGGCGGACATCGCGAAGCCGCAAACTCGGGGGAGGGAGATGGGGTTGTATGATTTCTGCACCATCGGGGGATACGGCCTGGGTTTTGTTTTCAGTTTAATCTTGATCGGAGGCGCAATATCTAGAGCTTATCTCCCATTCTATGGTGGAGCGATCGTTGCGGTAATAGGTGGTGTGGTCTCTGCGATTTTTCTCAAAGATCAAAAAATCGGATCCAGTACCAGTTTTTCCATCGTATCTAATGTAAAGAAAATCCTGAGGAACAAGAAATCACTCACACTGGCGTCGACATGGTTTGTTTTCACCATTTTGATAGGCATTGGTCTGACATATACTCGAGAACTATTCTCCATACTTTTTTCGTCCAGATTTCTGGGATTATTTTCTGGAGTTTCGGGATCCGGGCAACCTACCAAGATCGGATTGCTTTTTGCGGTTTTACTGGTGTTTGGTATTATGCTTCTCGGATTCAGTCAAACAAGTCTTGGAGGACTCTCTGACAAGTTCGGAAGGTCAAGACTTGTGTTGATAGGTCAAGTCTCCCTCCTGGGGATCCTCTCGATTTTGGTGCTGCTGTTTGAGTTTAACCTGAATCAATATTTGGTGATTCCCTTCGTGGTCCTCTTTGGGACTGGCTTGCTAGCCTTTACTCCAGCTGGCCTTGCGGAACTGGCGGACATCGCTCCAGATTCTGGCAGAGGATCTACAATGGGGCTTTATTCTGTCACAGTCGGAGCGGGTACTGTATTCGCACCCCTAGCCGGTGGTGCTCTAATTACGAAGTTCGGCCTTGCGACGGGCTTTTCCCTCTTGTTCTCGATAGGCATTGTCATCATGATTGTCGTCCTGGCGGCCAGAATGAGATCGACCTAACCATTCTGGGAGAAATTGTCCAAAACAAGCGCCCGCATGAAACCGGGGAATTCCTCGTCGCTGAATTCGACGACCGAATACATTTCGTCTTTTACGGCAGTTTTGGTCGCAATCAAATGATAGCACTCCGGAATCAATCCGCTGAGTACCCGGAAATAAAAGTCGCTGCAAGAACAATAGGGTTTTGAGCCTGTCGATCCTAAATCCACCAAAAAATCACCGTCGCTCCCGACGACTGTCCACACGTTTCTCCCGCTCGGAGAGAATTTGTGGAGTTTAACCGCCAGACTTTCGACCACCTTTCGCGCTTTATCCTCCCGGCGCAGTCGAACAGAACTTCCCTCCGCAACGGTCGAGTCACTTTCTGGCAAAAGTCTCAGATTGTTTATCCAGATCTGACAAGCATTAAAATCTGATTACCTTCCTTATGTGTGGATTCGTGAAAGACGGATCCTTTCCTTCTATTGCAGGTTGGTGAGCGCTTCCATCATGAAACTTAGGACTCTTTTTGAAAAAAGAGCCGTACTGTTGGAACCCGAAACTGCCGAGGAAAAAGTCCTAGGGCGATTCACAGTCATTACAGACCTGCACATCGGATTCGAAGAAAAATTCAAAGCTTCTGGAGTGAACATCAAATCGAATGTCGAATCCATGGGATCCGAAATAGAAGAACTAGTTCGAAGTTCCTCAGCAGAGAACCTGGTGATTGCGGGCGACATAAAATCCGGTACCGAAAGAATCCTCCAATCGGAGTGGGAAAACGTTCCAAAATTTCTCGGTCGGCTGGCGCGGGAGTGTCACGTTACCATCGTGCCCGGAAATCATGACGGAGGGATTTCTTATCTGGTTCCCGACGCGGTTCAGGTCGCGGACATCAACGGATTCCTGGTCTCCGACACTCTAGTACTACACGGTCACACGCGGCCGCTAGTAAAGTACAGAGATTGCAAGAGGCTTTTGATGGGCCACGTGCATCCGGTTTTTCAAAAAAGAGGGAGCCCACTGTCGGGGCAGCCGGTGTGGGCATTTCTAAAAGTGAGGCGAAAATCCATTTTTCAGGAAATAGTGGATTCGGAGGAAAACTCTATGATCGACGTGATTGTTATGCCCTCGTTTAACCTGGACCTCGCAGCGACGGGATATGCAATCGAAGCCGGTAAGACAGAAAGAAGACTGTCTCCGATCGTCAAAGAACTTCGGTCGGCGGAAGAAGCGATCATAACTACCCTAGCTGGGGAAGTAATCGGGGACGCAACACTATTGCCTAACATTCTTTGAAGGTTTTTATCGCATGACGTCGGAAAAGGATCTCCAAAACTCGTTTAGCCTTCACAAATAGGAACCATTTCTAAGATGCTGCCCCCTGTTCAAGAAATCAAGAAGCGGAGGATCGCCCTGGGGATCAGCCAGAAGAAACTGGCAAACAACGTGGGTGCGAGCCAGTCGCTGGTTGCAAAGATCGAGAGCAACCGGGTAAATCCGTCCTACGACGTCGTAAAGAAAATCTTCGAGTATCTGGAACACCTGGAGCAGCCGAAAACGGGACTCGCGAAGGACGTGGAAAAGAGAGATCTCGTGTGGGTGAAAAAAGGGGAACGGGTAAGAGAGGCTGCTGAAAAAATGCGGGTGCATGGTTTCTCGCAGCTCCCAGTGCGGGACGATCGGGAAGACATTTGCGTCGGAAGCATCTCCGAGCGACAAATCGTCCAGGGAATCCTGAAAGAAACGGATCCCAAGCAGTTTTACGAAAAACCGGTTTCGGAAATCATGCAGGA
>JAPCJV010000274.1 GCA_027886785.1 Nitrososphaerota archaeon
CATCTGTAAACAATCCGACGTATGTCGCAGGGTTCGACCTGGGAGTCCTGCCGATGGGAGATTGATCGATTATTATCGCCTTGTCGATATTTTCGCTGCCCAGAATCTTGTCGTGAATCCCCGGTTTGTCCCGGGAACCGTACAGTTGCTGCGCTAAAGATCTGTACAGAATATCGTTTACAAGCGAACTCTTTCCAGACCCGGAAACCCCGGTTATGCATGAGAAAATTCCGAGCGGGAAACTGACATCGATATTCTGGAGATTGTTTTCCCTTGCGCCCTTGACCGTAAGCATTCTGGAAGAAGGAGTTCTCCTCCTCGCCGGCACTGGAATAGTTCGGGCTCCAGACATGTATTGCCCGGTTATTGAATTGGGATTCCCCGCAATATCTGCGGGGGTACCTGTTGCAACCACGTATCCCCCGTGCACACCAGCACCAGGGCCAAGATCCACGACGTAATCGGATTCACGGATCGTTTCTTCGTCGTGTTCCACGACCAGAACGGTGTTGCCTATGTCCCTCAGCGCTTTGAGAGTGGCGATTAGTTTCTTATTGTCTCTTTGATGCAGCCCAATAGAAGGCTCGTCAAGAATGTAGAGAACCCCGACGAGACTAGACCCGATTTGAGTGGCCAGCTGAATTCTCTGAGCCTCTCCACCAGAAAGGCTCGCGGCAGCCCGATCCAATGTGAGGTAATCGAGCCCCACGTTCATCAGGAAATTCAGTCGCGCTCTAATTTCTTTGAGAATTTGACTGGCAATGATTCTTTCTTTTTCTGATAAATCTAGGCTCGAAAAAAATTGCAGGGATTGACGAACGGATAGCCCGGAGATTTCCGAAATGGATTTCTCGTTAACCGTTACCGCGAGAATCTCCGGTTTGAACCTCTCACCATTACAGGAGGGGCATCGCTGATTGCTCATGTATTTGGAGTACCATTCTTTCATGAATTCCGATTCTGTCTCCATGTACCTTCGTTCGAGTTGGGGCAGTATTCCCTCCCAGTCGTGACCGTGATACCACCCGTGGTACCGTGAAGGGGTCCTCGGAGTTGGATCATCGGGATTAGAACCATAGAGCAAAATGCGCAGCTGTTCCTTTTTCATTTTGTTCACAGGTACGTCCAATCGAAAGCCGTACCTCCTCCCCACCGATTCGAGGTGCTGCATCGACCAGCTGTCCGTGCTTCCCATCGTAACGATCGCCCCGTCCAATATGGAAAGAGATTTGTCAGGAATTACCAGATCCGGATCCATGTTTAGGAGATAGCCGAGTCCGAGGCACTGCTTGCACGCCCCGAACGGGCTGTTGAAAGAAAACATGCGAGGCGACAGCTCTTCGAGCGAGAACCCGCAGGTGGGACAGGCCATTGCCTCGCTCAGGACTACTTCCTGAGCTTTGTCTTCGTTAACATCGAAGACGATCGTTCCCTTGGACAGGCTGAGGGACGTCTGAATTGAGTCAGCGAGTCTCTTTTCGATTCCCGGTTTGACGATCAAGCGATCCACAACAACTGAAATCGTGTGTTTCTTGTTTTTTTCCAGGCTCAGTTTGTCGTCGGCGTCCTCGAGTTCGTGATTTTTCCCGTCTATCCTGACACGAGAGTAGCCCTGTTTCTTCAGGTTCTTGAGAACGTCTTTATGTTCGCCTTTCTGCGCCTTGATCACGGGGGCCAGAACCTGGATCCGAGTGTTTTCTTTGAGTCTCATAATTTGGTCAACCATCTGCTCGACTGTTTGTTTCGCTATAATCTTGTGGCAGTTAGGGCAATGCGGGATTCCGATGCGGGCAAACATCAGCCGAAGATAGTCGTGAATTTCTGTCACTGTGGCAACAGTTGAACGTGGATTCTTTGCAGCCGTACGCTGTTCAATGGAAATTGCGGGAGACAGACCTTCAATATAGTCCACATCAGGCTTGTCCATTTGCCCGAGGAATTGCCTCGCGTAAGCTGAAAGCGATTCAATGTATCTCCTTTGACCCTCCGCATAAATCGTATCAAACGCGAGAGAAGATTTGCCTGATCCAGAAAGCCCCGTGAGAACCACAAAACGATCGCGGGGAATATCCAGATTGATGTTTTTCAGATTGTGCTGCCGAGCGCCTCGAATGACGATTTTATCTTTCACACGTTTAACCTTGAACTCCGCTCCCGGGATTTCATCTGTCAAAAATTAATTCAACTCGCTAAGGATGACAAAAAGTTTCCAGAAAATTTCGAGTTCATGAAAAAGATTCAGGAAACCAATTAACTGTTTCCGTTAGAAAAACAGGAAACTATTCCCGTAGGTGAATTGGGTTCAGGAAATACCCTTGGCAAAATTACATCCCGTATACCTCAGAAATAGAACGGAATTACCCGATGGTGATTCCAAAGACGGACCTGATCAATAATCCGAAAAAGAACAAGGCCGCAGTGGCTCCCAGCGTGATGCCAGCAAGCTCCGCAAAATCCCTCACGAAGTGACTTTGTGAAACGACCGAATTGTAATAACTGACAAAGGCTATGATGAGAATTGCGAGGAAGATGGATACCGTAATCGCGACGGATTGGCTCTTCGTGAAAAAGTATGGGGACGCCAGAACTATCGCGTTGATAAAATACGAAACCCCCGTAAATATTGCGGAAACTGAAGCTGAACCCTGAAATCCCTGCTTTGCCTGCGCGTAAGCAGCAGACGCCATTGCGATCGAAGCAGCGGCGCCTGCGACTATCCCAGCTAGACCCGTGAGCTCGGTCGAATGATAAATTCCTAGAGACCCGGCGTGTATTCCAGAAATTTCGACGATTGCGTCTGCTAATCCCAGGATAATGAAGGAGATATACTTGAGATAGGGCCCCTGCATTTGGTCCATGAAGGTGTTTTCGTGTTCTTCCTCGTCCCGGACCATCTCATCGAACTCTCTCTGATCTGCTTCGGGGATGGTGTTTTTTATCGCCTTGTACCGCCTGATCACAGTCGCCTCGTGTTTCTCAAGGTACTTTATCGCGAACGAATAGCCAAAAATTAGGCGGAGGAATAAAGTGACATAGATCGCCCAAGTGCTGGCAGTAATCTTAGAATCAGGCGAATACTTTTTCCAAAATACATAATGCTTGTACTCAGTGTTTGAAAGAGTGGTCAGTATTTCTTTTAGTTTTGGATTTTTATTGTGCGACCCTTCTGAAAGCCGCTTGTACACCATGTAGTCTGTGTATTCGTCTTTTGCGCTCTGGCTCGCAACTCTAGGTAGAGAGACATTAGTTGCCAAAAAATATCCTCAGCCAGACCACTCTTTCAACGCTATTTCCTACATATCTGCTTTTTCTTGTGGGCCTGTATTATCGACGAGCCGGATTGTAGGGGAGTTTCGTTAATCGCTCGAATTTTTCTCTTTAGTCTTCAATAGAGATCTTATTTTGTCCCTAATTCGAGCAGCGACTTCAAATTCCAAATTGTTCGCTGCGATTTTCATCTGTTCTTCCAGCTCCGAAATTATCCTCGGGAAATCTGGGGAATCCAAGAAAGCTTTTGATTGAGAGATTTCCTCTTCTATTTCCTCCGTTTCAGCAAGCAGGGCGCGAATCTCTTTTCTTACAGTCTCTGGTGTAATGCCATGCTTCTGATTGTATTCCGACTGAATCTCGCGCCTTCTATTTGTCTCGTCGATCGCTCTTTTCATCGAGTCCGTGACCTGATCGCCGTACATTATGACTTGACCCGCCGCATTCCTGGCGGCTCTCCCGATCGTTTGGATTAGAGCCACGTCTGATCTAAGGTACCCTTCCTTGTCTGCATCGAGG
>JAPCJV010000275.1 GCA_027886785.1 Nitrososphaerota archaeon
AATGAAATTGAATTATTGTATTTGCTGATCGGTGGAAACGCCGCGATCTACTTGGGGCTCGCAGCTGGAATACTAAGAAACAGAAAACATGGAATCCCATCGGATCCCACTGTTGAAGACGCGTTCAGGTTGCTGGAGAAAGCTTTGACCCGGGCTTTTCCGGATTTGCCACCTGGATACACTTGGGGAGAAGTAATGGAGCGGTTGAAATCATTAAACTTGGAGCTCGATTGGTGGGAGATCGAAAATACATTTAGAAAGTATCAGGACTTTAGGTATGGCGGGATAACATACAGGAATGCAAATGTGGATGCAATCCTTCGACTAGCAATGCGTTTGCCCAAAGGCGACAAAGATGTTAGCGTCTCTCAAATCCAGAGTGCTCGATGAAGTCGGGAAAATCGTCATCGGTCGCGGTGACGAGACGACTCTCCTTCTGACTGCACTCCTCGCAAGGGGTCACGTTCTTCTGGAGGGGGTACCCGGGACTTCCAAAACACTTCTTGCAAAATCTTTCGCAAAGTGTCTTGGAATGAAGTTCAGAAGAGTACAGTTCACACCTGACATGTTACCTCTCGATATTGTTGGGGGATTCATCTTCAACATGAAAACCCGTGAATTCGAGTTCAAGGAGGGCCCGGTTTTCACTAACGTGCTTTTGGCGGACGAAATCAACCGGGCAGCTCCTAAAGTGCAAAGTGCCTTGCTGGAATCTATGCAAGAGCTTCAAGTGACGGTCGAAGGTCAGACCTCTAAGCTTCCTTACCCATTCATGGTGATCGCAACTCAGAATCCTCTGGATTTTGAAGGAGTGTATCCTCTTCCCGAGAGCGAGATGGATCGATTCATGATTCGCGTGGAGTTCGGCTATCCGAAGCATGATGTCGAGGTGGAAATTCTCAAACGCAATTTAACTGAACTCGATCTTGAAACCGTCAAAACAGCGATAACGACAGAAGAGCTCGTGGAGGTTTTCAAAGAAGTGGATTCCGTAAAGGCCTCTCCTGAAATTCTGGATTATGTTTCTAGACTTGCGATTGGAACCCGATCAGACAACAGAATCAACCTTGGGGCCAGCCCCAGAGCGATTGTGCAGCTGGTTCAGATCGCGCGGGCAAACGCGGCAATCGAGGGCAGAAATTATGTCTCGCCGGATGACATCAAAAAACTTGCCGGGGTCGCGCTTGCACATCGCATGAGGCTGGACAGGTCTGCCGCCCTAAGGGGGCTCGCAACTGACACGGGCGTTATAATCCAAGAAGTTCTGGATGTAGTGAAGCCTCCCAGGTGAAGCTGACTCCAAGAGGAAAGGATTACGTTAAAGCCTCGCTTTACGGCGCAATCGTGTCCTCTATTTTTGACGTCAGGATAATTCTTGCTCTGTGCTTAGCACTACTGGTTTCCGCTGCGCTTTCAGAGATCATACTTGCGCGAGCAACCACCGGAAATATTCAGGTTCAATTTAATGATCCCCACCTAACTTGTTTCAAAGAAGGGGAAGTCCGAGAGGATTTCCGAATAAACTATAGGACTAGAAGATTTGTAAAAGTACGGATATCTTCGATCACGGGTCCCAAAGGAGTCGAAACGATTACTGACGAATCCTCGCAAGACGGTCTGAGACTCATATTCAGACCAAAGTTCGCCGGTCGCTTCAAGGGATTGCGGGCAAAGTTCGATTTTTCCGATCCTTTGGAATTATTCGCAAAGTCTCTCGAAGTCTCGATTGATGATTTCGTTCTTGATTGCATTCCGGCATCTCTGCTTAAAGAAATCCGGACTGCTCGTCCGATGGCTCTGGCATTGGGAGAAAAGATCGGCAGAACCCACGGGTCGGGTCAGGAGTTCTACGCGATTGATGAATATCATCCCGCGGTAGAACGAAAGAATATTTTTTGGAAAAAAATTGCATCTATGGCGGATGAGAGATTACTGGTCAAAGTTCGAGAATCAAATATTCCGAAGTTCTTGACCATTGGTCTCATCCGCACGATCGATCGAGGTGAAGAGCAGCTACAGTGGACCGACCGGGCTTGCGAAGGCGTGGCACTGCTCGGGAAAAATATTTTTTCGGTGGGATGTGGGGTGCATTTAGTCTTTGAAACAGCTACGGGTCCTGTTCGTCTGCAGGCCCAGGATCTTGCAGAGTTATCAGATGCAGTCATGCAGTTATCTGTCGGGCTAACTAGCGAAATCGAGTCAACTTCGGAAATTCTTTACGAATCTGACATCTGTGTTACCGGACTAAAAGAGCTCAAAGTCGATCTTCTCGCCCTTGCCATCGCGAGGAAACCAAGTCTGCTCATAGAAGACAAGGACACGTTTCCGAGAACCATAGGAAATCTTGCGGTAATCTTCACCGGAAATGAGGATGTATCTGAACTCGTACACAAAGTGGTAGGACGATGAGAAGGAATCTAATCAAAATTGCGAGTTCCGTAGCTGTCGGTCTCGGTTTATTCTCTCTGTACCTTGTTTTTCTAGGTAGATTTTCCACCGTAGCGGACTTCTCCAACTTATCGGAAGTCGAAGCAGTAATTCTGATAACTCAGGTTCTTAGGGCGCTGGTTCTTTTAGGTGTAAGTTCAAGATTTCAGGTTCAGCCGATAGTTCCCATAATCGTGTTTTCCTTTGAGGCCTTGTTGATTCCGCCGCTCCTCGTACTCATCATTTTGACAGGGGATCCCTTCTACGCAACGTTCATGGGGGTACTCTTGACTGCCTGGTTTGGTGCTACCGCTCTAATTTTAACGCCGTATACTATCTACGGTTTCACGAAAAGTATGGTGAGAGACAATTCTTTGAGCGGAGTAATTGTTGTGTCCACTCTGGAGCTGACGTCCGTCCTGTTTCTATCGAATCTTCTGAATGGGACGAATTCGGTTTCGGGATTGACGGGATTGGGTACTTTGATCATCACACTGATTAAGTCAGAAGTGGCGTCTGTGGGAATCCCGAATCCGTCCGGGGATGCCGTATCAGAGATCGGTCTGGCCCTTTTTTTCCTCGGAATGATCATCTATGCCACTCTCGGTTATTCCCGGAGACATTCGACGATCAAAATTCCCTGGATCCTATTAGTACCTCTGGCGGGGACGGTCCTGACTTTGATTTGGGCGGCCGTGGTAGTGCAGTATCAGACAGATATTCTTGTGGTTTTGACCGCCCCGGCAGCTTTTCTTTTTCTAATGATTTGGGGAACAGCTCGTGAAAAGTAAGAATCTTCGCTTCCTTTGCGGCAAAATTATTTTGTTTATTTTTCTCCTCTCGATTTTTGCGGGTTGGGCGAATAATCAGGCCATAAGGACTAGCGCCCAGGTATCCCCGACAACCTCAAGCGAGCCTTCATTCATTGAGATAGGGTTCGGACCAGATACGCTCTCTTTAGCGAGTTTGGGTACTCCTATCTTCACCACGAACGACAGCCTGTGGATTCATTCTCTGTCGAGCGATGCGATCTCGGTTACCATGATCGACCCTTCCGGAATTGTATCTTATGGCCCTGCTATTCTTTCTTCCTCTACCGCTTCTGCGATACATTTTTTCACCAATTCAGATCCGCAAGGAATCTGGAACCTATCAGTCAGGCTGCCGAACTCTTCGACATATTCAATTCCAATTACCTTTCAAGTACCTGCGGTAAACAATAGCATTGTTTCCCTGACCGAGTATTCGATCCAGTACGGCCAGATCAATCTGGGCTTTGCCGCGGATTCCGTTAGCGCGTACGATTTGGAGGCATGCTTGACTTCGAACTTTGGAAATGGTACT
>JAPCJV010000276.1 GCA_027886785.1 Nitrososphaerota archaeon
CTTCGTACTGCGTTTTGAAACCGAGCGCGATAAATATGATCCCTATGAAACGGAACAGATTCCCAACATATTGTAACGAAGTTGCCTGCTCGGCGGAAACGATCCCCGAGAGAAGAAAGGGAAACTGACCCAAGATCAGGAAAATCGCGCCGGTAGAAACTCTCCTCCAACCCAGCTCCAAGATACCTTTTCTGAACGAAGTGAGAAGTTTCACGGAATAGAATCCGAAAAAAGTGAGGACGATCACTCCAACGATCTCCATCGACAACTGTAGATAATTGGGAGTCAATCTAAATCGTACCGGAACGAAGTCACCTCCACCCATGGCGTTCTTAATCCTGATCGGAGCCTCAATCCGGATCCGAACTTTCTGATGTGATCTTCGCGGTGAAAGCCTTGTTTCTTCACGATTAGAAAGAATGGACTGGAGGGGATTTGAACCCCTGACCTCTCGCGCTCCCGGAAAGAACTTGCGAGGCGAGCGTTACTACCACTGAACTACCAGCCCGGGAAAACTTTGATCGCTTTGAAATAGAATCATTTTTTGTTTGACAAATAAATGAATACTGGATCCAGTCAAAGTTGCCTTCATATTCACGGGCAGCCGTACCTACTCGATTTATTGGGCGAGATTTCAGCACAAGCTTAAAAAAAGCAGTTTGATGTGTCGATGTAGATTCCTAAGTCAGGGGCCGGTAGCTCAGCTTGGACTTTTTCCCTGCTTGACGCTTGTAGGGAAAGGGGTGCACTTAGAGCACGTGACTGATATTCTGACATGTGAGCAGATATCACGGGGTCGCCGGTTCAAATCCGGTCCGGCCCACATTTTGCTTCAAGAAACTATCAACCCCGGCTTCCCCTATTTCTTCAAAATAGAATCTTCTAATTCTAAAAAACCTCGTTAGATAAGCAGTTATTTTTGCCAGTTTAGAAAAAATCGAACCACTATTTTTTGGATTTCGGAAAAATCGCAAAATAATTTCGGCGAACACAAACCCGTACGGCAAATCTGTATGAACCGTTCACCCGCCCAAAGTCTTGGTACAGAAATGATGATCGTGGAATGCGCGAACGAAGGAAAGCATGGCATTCCTACCGGCTGGTATGCATCGCGGGAATTCAAGATGAACGATCAGGAAACTAGTTTCTGGAGTACTCTAACGAAGGATGAGCAGATCAAATTATGGAACACCCATTTCGATACGGGCAGGTGTCTCCTTTGCCTGATTGACGAACGAGGTTCTCGCAGTTCTATCGTACCTCCAATAGAATCCATCAAAAAAACCTAAGAAAGACTTTTACGCCTTTTTCGCTTCTCTTTGGCTCTGCGAGATTGATGGGAGACCTCATCACGCCAGTAATTGTAATTACTTTTGCTGGTGCGACTACTCTGGTCATTCTGGGATTTTTGTTAGTTAGGCAAAGATCCGGCAGGCCTAGGTTCGAAAGCCAGGATTATTACAAATCCTATCGAAAGCCTGAACGAAACACGACTACATTTAGATCTGACAGAGCTCCGCCAGATCGAAATCAAACCCGGTTAATTGGAGCGGTCATAGCTGCGGTCGTCGTTTTGGCAGTCTCGATTTCGATCTATTATCGCGATCCTTTCGAGGGCCTATTGATCTTTATTTTGCTCCCGATTATCGTGAGATTCATCCGAGCGAGAAATGAAACAAGGAGGGCACCTCGCGACGAAAGCCAATCGTATTAAGACATCTTTTTCCCTTTCAGCAGTTTGCTTTTCCCGAAAAGTTCGCAATGGCCTCAGAAAATTATGGGAAATTCCAAACTTGCAATAGTGTGCGACGACGAGGTTCGTCCATTATCCAACGAACATTCTTCGGATATTTGGAATGCTCTTGATCTAGTATTTGAAATTCTTCTGCGGCAATCCAATTTTGCAAGTCATGACACCTTGTTCGCGTGGAAACAGGCGCACCACTTATCGACAGCTAGAGAGCCTTACGCCTGGCGGGCCGCTCTGGACGAATTGAAAAACTCTGATCTGACTGCGGCTTGCATGGAATACAAAGGACGTGAATTTTTCGTTCTAATGACGGACAAGCCGACTATGTTGAAAATCGGCGGGGAAATTACCAACAGCTTAATGCATTCGTACTCATCCAGACACAGAATCACTTTCGGTCAGAGCGAGTCGAATGATCCGTCTCGATTAGCTCGGTAGAATGCTTCTACTTTTTCATTGAAAATTCCGCATTCTACCACTCCGGGAATCGACTTGATTTCCCGTTCCAGGATTTTCGGGTCAGCGATCGCACTCTTTAATTGGCAGTCAAGAATCACATTGCCAGATTCGGAATAATACGGGTACCCTTTTTCCAGTTTTCTGAGGATAGTTTCCGCTCCGTATTTTCTTCTTATCATACTTCCCGTTGAAAGGTATGAAAATTGCGTGACCTCAACAGGAACCGATCGCAAGAGAGCATCAACGAATTTGGAGTCATCTCCCAGAATGTAGCATTTTTTGGAGGACGAGATGATAATCTTCTCCTTCAGCAGCGCCCCGCCCCCTCCCTTGATCATCGATCTCGTCGGAAGCGAGATCTGATCCGCTCCGTCTATTGCAACATCGATCGTTTCCGGAGAGTGAGCCGTGTCTTTTGAAAATTCCAATCCGTTCTGGGAAGCGAGCAAAAAGGACTGCATCGAAGACGGGATAACTGAGATCTTCAGAGCTTCTTTTTTCACCCTCTCCCCCAGAGCTTTTGCAAATCTCGCGACGGCTGATCCGCTCCCCAGACCCAGGGTATCGCCGTTTTTCAACAAATTCTCGGCGGCATGCGCAGCCATTGTTTCAAAGGCGCTTTCGAGCTTGGAGGTCAAGTAGTTTCAACGTCTAACTTTTCGAGACGATCGAGTGCTTCCAGCAATTCCTTTTGGAGTTCCTCTACTTTGTCGACGGGTTTTCTTCGTTCTGGTGGGCCGACGGTTGAGGGCATCTGATTTGCAGATGGAAGAATTGGCGGTACTTGTTGTTCCATTGGTCGAATTTCGGGCTCAAATTCCTTTTCTCGATTTGCTTCAGGCCTGATCATATCCGAGATGTCGGGAACTACAGTCCCCTTCTGCTTTTCCTCTACCACGGGTTGCACATTCTGCGGGACCCCTTGTCGCTGGCGCAGGTCTGCGATAAGGGGCTCTGCAAGGCGCTTTGTACTTTCAATGCGCTTCTCGATCGCTTCGACTTTTTGATTAACCAGTTGAAGCAATTGGTTCCTCAGCGTTTCCAAGTCTCCGATCTGAATGAAGGCATCCATTTTGCCGACTTTTTCGTCTAAAGATCTGAGTTCGGACACGTATTTTGCACCAAGAACCTCCCGCTCGTCTTTTGTGATC
This sequence comes from Nitrososphaerota archaeon, assembly GCA_027886785.1. The sequence continues at coordinate 3,361 of JAPCJV010000276.1, forward strand.
TCCTTCGCGACTTCCGCTTCGTACAGCCGAGTTAGGGCAGCAGAGACCAATTCCTTCTCCAACAGTAAGGTTCGCAATTCCCGCTTGCTTTTCTCCAGCTCGCTTCGAGGAATTGTGCGTGAAGGATTCATGTTTTCTAAATGAGGTACTGGAGTGATGTCCTTACTACCAGCCTCTTTAGATTCTTGTTTTTCAGGCTGAGGACTAGACTCAACCTGTTCTCTTGCGACAGTTCCGCCTCTGCTGTAAAAATAAACGGCAATTGAACCTGCAGCGACGCCCACGGCCGCGCTCCCCGCGGCAAGCATGATTTCGCTTACAGACAAACGGTCAATTCCCTTTTAGGGAGAGATGCCCTATCTTACCCTCGAAATCGAGTCATCCACGAATACTGGCGCATTTTCGCAGA
>JAPCJV010000277.1 GCA_027886785.1 Nitrososphaerota archaeon
ATTCCTCCTAAACTAAGGACATTGCTGGAATAAGCCTGGTTCTGGGCCTGCGCCCCGTTCCCGTAGGACGGATCTATAACAGGAATCAAGACCAGCCGGTACGTTTGGGTCGGCGAAAGCGTGACCGGAAAGATCAACCCGTTTGTGATCACGTACTCGATGAAGATAGAAAGGCCAAAGGTCGCGAGGAGCGGGCCCTCGAAGCCCCGGCTTTCAGTCTTGTAAATCAGACCAAAGTACGTGAGCACTCCAAAGACGACGAGGACTCCAAAATCAAGGAGAAGCGTGAATAGAGGATCGAGATGCAGTGTCGGCGTGAGAAAAATAGAGAAATCGATCGTGACAAACGCGGCGATAACGATAAACGCGCCATGAGCAATATTCAGAATCTTTTGCACCCCGTAGATGAGCGACAGCCCGACGGATGCCAGGGCGAGGAATCCCCCCTGCAGAAGGCCGTTCACCAGATTCTGCGCAATGTCGGCAATACTTGCAGCCGTTAGGTCAACACTCCTAGGTACGCACTCTGGATTCGAGGATCGTCAATCAGTTCGGAGCTTTTCCCGTCGATTGTGGCCTTTCCGTTTTCCAATACGTAAGTACGGTCCGACACTTCGAGCGCCCTTTCCGAGTTTTGCTCGGCCATCAGGATCGATAGGCCATCCGATCGGATTTTCTCGATGGCAGAAAGTACGTTCTCGAACATTATGGGCGATAGCCCGAAGGAGAGTTCATCGAGCAACAAGAGTCTCGGGTTCGACATGAGAGCTCTGCCTATCGCGACCATCTGTTGCTCTCCTCCGGAGAGTGTGCTTGCCTGCTGCTTGATTCGCTCCTGGAGAACTGGAAACAAGAGGAAGACCCGCCGGAGTCTTTCATTCAAATCTAGGCACCGGGCTGGTGCCCCCATCCGGATGTTTTCCTTCACGCTCATCTCGGGGAAGAGTCTTCTTCCTTCCGGTACATAGCTGATCGCTCTTTCGACAATGGAGTGAGGGCGAAGATTTCGGAGAGAGCTGCCGTTGTACAATACATCACCGCTCGATTGCTTGACCAGACCCATCACGACTTTGAGGAGCGTCGATTTGCCTGCTCCGTTCGCACCGATGAGCGCGACGATTTCCCCATCCCTCACCGTGAGAGACACATTCCACAGCACCTGGATGCGGCCGTACGCGGCCGAGATTTTTTGAACCTCTAAAGTCAGACTGGCTTTTCACGATCCGGGGGAATTTGTTTCGGGGTTTCGTCCGGGGGAGCTTCGTTATTTGTCCGGTTATTATGTCTCGTCCTTTTTTCTCCCATGTAGGCCGCGATTACCTGAGCATTCGCGGAAATCTGTTCCGGAGTACCTTCGGCTATTTTCGAACCATGATCCATCACAACTATTCTACCGCACAGCTTCAGGACAGCTTTCACTACGTGCTCGATTACGAGGAGCGAAATTTGTTTCTCGGAATTCAATTTTTCTAGAAAAGTAAGAGTGGATGAAATCTCTGACGGATTTAGTCCGGCCATTACCTCGTCGAGTAAAAGCAGCTTAGGTCGACTGGCGAGTGCTCTTGCCAATTCGAGTCGCCGTTGTTCCGCCAAAGATAATTCAGCCGCGGGGTCGTCTGCCCTATTAGCAAGAGAGGTAAAGTTAAGAATCTCTAAAGCGGACTCTCTAGCCTTTTTCACAGACCGGGTCCCTTCCCTCCCGAACAAAGCTCCGATCATCACATTTTCAATCACTGTCATCCGCCCTAAAGGACGCACCGTCTGGAAAGTCCGTGCGATCCCCAGATGAGAAATAGCGTGTACTTTTTTTCCCGTGATTGATTTTTCTTCGAATAGAATTTTTCCTGAATCGGGCTTGTAAGATCCCGTGATCAAGTTGAAGGCTGTAGTTTTTCCCGCGCCATTTGGACCGATCAACCCCACTATCTCCTCTCTGCCAACGCTAAGAGACAAATCGTTGACGGCGACGAGCCCACCGAAACTTTTCGTGAGTGATTCAACGGAGAGCAGCGAATTCATTGAATTGTCTCTTGAAATCGGAGAAAATTCAAACACCCTTTCCTAGAATTTATGTTACACCAAATAGTGCAATTTTTGATGCATGGAAAGCTGGATGTCTGTCGGATATCTTCGGCCGCAGTTATGTACCAAGGCGTTTGAAATCAGGTATGTATTGTCTGAAGTAGCCAAATTGTAGACTTTGCCCGAATAATTTTCCGTTGTGATTCGGCGTATTGGTGACAAGACCTTATCCTTTAGAAAACGTACTCTTTGGCGTTTAGGGTTCGGATTAAGCGGGTACGAAACAGAGTATTTGGTGTGCAACTGACATCGACGACCCATGATGAATGATTCACCAGCTTCATCGCGAACTCGAACGCTAGCCCAAACGCCTAGACGGACATACGCGAGCTGCAGCTGTTGAGCGAGTATTTTGGAAATGGTAGAGCTGCTTCTGTAACCTTTGCTCCTTCGAGAAACTTTTGCATACGTATAACCATCCCCAGTTTCGTAGCCATACAAAAATCCCCTTAGAATGCCGAGATCTTGATGGCAGAGAATGAAATCGGGAATTCTCTTGTTGAAAGCCCGATGTCCGCACCAAGTATCGAATGCCCGAGCTAATACTCTTGACGGTATGTTGACAAGCATTGAGTTAGCAACGCTAGAGTATCCAGCGTACGTCGAATAACCTAGTTGCTTTGCGATTTCGGCAACCCTAACCTTGATTTCATCTTCATCTTTGCTCAGGGAAAAACGGACATCCCGGTTGGTAGCAGAGCCTTCGGCAGCGTACAGCCCAATCAACCAGGCAGTATCTTCCGTCAGGGGAAAGTTTACGCGATATCCTTTGTGTTGTGGTTTGTGTAAAATTATGAAAGGAGCAAGGCTGACTTGGTAACTTTCGAATGTTCCTTTTATGATCGGTATTACAACATAGTTGCCATCTGTGTCGCAAGTTTTCGAGACTAGATCTTTTGCTGGGATCCACGATTCCTCGGAGAACAATAATTGAAAGCGGAATTTGCCGTTTCGATGCAGGTTTATTGTCTGACTTTTCGACGAAGAGATGGGGTGCTCAGGAGTTGTTGTTATTGGTAACATACCGCTTGCCTTTATCTTGACGACTTCTCCTTCGTAAGGCCTAACGAATGTGTCCAATACTGGGTTAAGCCCAGTCAGACCGATTGCCGTGTCCCCTACAGCGTATTCCGCTATTGGTTTGTTGTCTCCTAGAATTAGAGTTTCAGGTAGAACGCAATGAGGACATTCATATTCTCCTTCGGGAACCCGAGCAGATCCCTCAATTTCTTCCATCCATTTCGGCAATTCCGATCCCGGAATCCTTTCAATGAGGAATTTTGTTTTCGAGGACCGCTTCAGTCTAAAAGCTGCCGTAATCTCCAGATTTTCAAAGATGATGGAAAGTCCATTTTCAAAATCCTTGTCTAGCTTCTGAGCCTCTGGTCTTTCCAAGTCATCGTCGGAGATAACGACCTCATGCATTTTTACAAATGTAGGAACGTCCCAGCGATTTTGGATGGCGAGGGCTAGCTGAGCGAGCTGTTTTTCCGAAATGTCGTTGGTCTGGAGAATTAGCATGGGAAGTTCTAGACTGTTGTTGAATCAAAGGATCTCTTTCGGCCGTACTTTACTTTTTTCCGAGATTTTACTATTCATCATGAGGGGAAGGATTCTTTGACAACACTCTTAAATTCCATTTTTGGATGTTTCACGCTAAACTGCGGAATCTTGCCGAGGTAG
>JAPCJV010000278.1 GCA_027886785.1 Nitrososphaerota archaeon
TGGATCCTCCGTCAGGAGAATGAACGTGATCGATGTGGGCGTGGGAAACAAAAGCGTACTCGGAGCTTGGCGCTCTTTTGGGGTCAAGAGATAGAGACAAAGATGGCGTTCGGACTACAATTCCACTTCGTCCAGTGACTGAAATCCTCTTGCCAGATCTTGACCTGATCAAACCATCGTCTCGGCTTACACGCATTTCATCATTCACGAAAAATTAGGGGAGTGAGAGCGAGAAGTTTGGATCTCGCGTCGCAAGAGAGCGAGAAGGTGAACTCTTAAACATTTGGCCTTTTTCGATCCCTATACAGAAAAAGGAAATTCCATAGCTAAGGATTTTATCATTGATTATTCTCTATCTTATTCAGCTAGAATGCCCTCAGTAAAAATCGGACTCATAGGTAAAACAAATACCGGGAAAACTACTTTCTTCAACTCTGCGACAGCTCAAAGTGCAGAGATGAGCAATTATGCCTTCACGACTAAATCTCCTAATACTGGTGTTGGTCACGCGGCGACTCTTTGTGTTCACAGGGAGCTGGGGATTAAGGCAGACAATCCAAGAAATTCGATCTGCACCGATGGTTGGAGAATTATTCCGATCGAAGTCATAGACCTACCAGGTTTGATCAAAGGGGCCTGGCAGGGGAGAGGGCTGGGTAACCAGTTTCTCACTGTTGCGGCTCAATCGGATGCTCTGCTTCATATTGTGGACGCTTCCGGAAGCATCGATGCAGACGGAAAAATTTCCAGCCCAGGCGTTGGAGATCCGGTAGCGGACATCGCCGACATCGAAGAAGAACTAGCGATGTGGTATCTAAAGATCTTCGAGAATAGCTTCGACAAGATCATCCGGACGATGAAGGGCTCTCCGATGACCGATTTCGCAGAGACTGTAAGCGAACAGATGTTGGGTGTAGGAGTGAAAAGGCCGCATGTGGTGGAGGCCCTTGCCAAACAAAAACTGTATGGTGAAGATGTGGAAAGATGGACTGAAGATCAAAAAAGAGAGTTTGCCTGGACGCTGCGAGAGGTCTCAAAACCGACGTTGATCGTGGCGAACAAGATGGATGTTCCCGAAGCTGCCAAGAACTTCCAGAAGATCAGGGAAAGCTACCACGACATGATTACGGTTCCAGCAAGTGCAGAATCCGAACTCAGTCTGCGGAGAGCCGAACAGAGCGGTGTCATAAAGTACCTTCCAGGTGAGGAGCGCTTTGACATCGTAAAGGAAGCCAAGCTTACGGAAAAACAGCAATGGGCGCTGTCCCACATAAGCAAAGCCATCCTGGGCGAGTATATGAGGACGGGAGTGCAGTTTGCTTTGAACGTCGCGGTGTTCAAATTATTACGAATGAACACTGTCTATCCGGTGTCGGATGCGACAAAGTTCTCCGACGGTTCGGGAAAAATCTTACCGGACGTTTTCTTGATGCCCAGCGGTTCGACTGTGACCGATCTAGCACATTCGATTCACTCTGACCTAGCCCGGGGTTTGATCTACGCGGTGGATGCAAGAACAGCCCTGCGATTGCCAGTGGACTACCAGCTCAAAGATCGGGACGTGCTTTCGATAGTTTCGGCCACCAAGAAAGAATCGAAAAGTAGTCGCAACTAAATTTGCTCTTTGCGGATCTTCGGAAAAGTCAAGAACTGCTTATTTCAACGGTGCAATAGGAAGGTTGGATTACTCACTAAGATTCCAATCAATTTGACGGCAGTATGATTCAAGTCGTGGCACCGAGAGTAAAGTCTCCTCGATTCCCGGCAGCTACCATTCTGCTGATCCTCTCCATCATCATCGCTTTTTTCCTTGAAGTTGTGTACCTGAGCAGTGCTGAAATTGTGGATCTGTTTGCATTCAGCACCAACGCCCTGATTGCCGGAAAATTGTGGACTCTGGTAACTGCCCTCTACGTCCATGCTAGTACCGCGCATCTTTTGGGTAACATGTTCTTCCTCTTCATTTTTGGAGCTGCGTTGGAAAGTGAAGTAGGCGGGAAAAAGATGCTGGGTCTTTTCTTTTTAGGGGGAGTGCTCACATTCCTTCTAGGCGTTCCTTTTTATGCTCCCAATGCAGTGCTTGTAGGCGCATCTGCGGCCATTTTTACTCTCTCCTCGGCAATCATGCTCATCAACCCAACTCGCTTGACGATCATCATCCTGCCAGTTGGGTTAGTAGCTATACTGTTTTTCCTTCTGAATATCTACTATGTTTCAACTGGTATCGGAGGAAACGTCGCATACATATCTCATGTAATTGGGTTCTTGATCGGAATTCCTTTCGGGATCGCGTTGAGCAAAAAATGGCTGCGCAATCTCGGCATTACTCTACTTATGCTGGCCGTATTCGCCGTGGTTGTATTCATCTTGATTCGTTTCCTTCTTCCGAGTTAGATTGGATCGGACCAGTAGATAGTTCAAGAAATGTAAGAGAAAAATGGTAGGGAACGGCGGACTCGAACGCGCCACCTCCAGCGAGACCGGCTGGAATCCTGCCCTTGGACCAGCTCCCTAATTCCAATTCAAAAGGGAGGGATGAAGACTAATAAGCAGGATGCTCAAAATAATGTCAAAATGCCACCTAGATGCCGTAAAACTGATGCTAAATCCGTCAATCTGCCAGATGTTGAATCAGAATGGATGGAGGAAAAAGACCAAGCAATCCTGTTGAAGCTAAGATTGGACTCGAGCAGGCCAGTGGCAGAACTGGCTACTGAGCTGGGTCTACCGAGAACGACCGTTCAAGAAAGAATCAAAAAATTAGTACAAAGAGGAGTCATAAAGAAATTCACGGTCCAGACCGAATACTCTAGGATAGGGAAACCGGTCACGTCGTTCATTTTGGTTTCTTTTCTCGCCGGATCCGGAGTTTCACAAAAAGAAGCTGCTCAAAAAATTGCGGAGATCCCTGACATCTACGAGGTTCACGTCATTTCGGGCGACTGGGATATTATTGCGAAGGCAAGGGGAGCCTCGATCCAATCCATCGGCGAGCTCGTTCTCGACAGGATCCGAAATGTAAAGGGCGTGGAAAGGACGCTCACCTGTACTTCCTTTGTCGCAATAAAGGAGACAGTGTGAACTCGTTGTTCTTAGAGCGCACTCTAATGTTTGAAGAATAAATTTCGTTTATTTCACTGCTTTATGTGGCCGTTTTTCGGGGTTCCGTCATCACTGTCAGGGTAAAAAGTAGAACGTTTCATTTCGGGCGAAATATTTTCGGCCTGCTAAAAGCGATCAGCTAGCAAATAGATCCTCCACTCGCCCAAAAGCCGAATTTTAGAAAGTAGTATCCTAACGACTCGTAAGCTGTTATCTTTCCGCATGGCTGAGGATAGTGTATGACGGTTAAGAATGGTATAACAAAAAAGAGAATGATCGCAGTACCCGCTATGAGTATGGCGATTATGCGACCTTTCTTCATCAAGAAAAACACGGGGTTGGAAAAATTTATGCTTTGTTCATAGCATATTCGAGCAAACTTAGCCAATTATTTCCGATATTGATATTGGCTCTCTGAGCCGGTGTTTGACCTTCGAGAGCTTGATGAGGTTTCACGAAATCATAGAGAATTCTCATTCCCTCTGGAATCTTGCTCTCGAAGGATTTCCATCCCCGTTGGACTTTGGCACACTCCCTTTGAGTACCATTCATGCACTCGATTCTGTTATTCGTAGCTCCGGGCCCTTTATTCACGCCACAATTCCGTATGTGCTTACCATTCCTTCCTTTGATCGGGCTTACTTCTCGAGAATTAGCAA
>JAPCJV010000279.1 GCA_027886785.1 Nitrososphaerota archaeon
AAGCGGTAGGGTGCCCTAAATGAATTCAGCAATGGAATAACGTAGTAGAGGTAGCCCCATAATCCCGGAATCGGGGTGGGCGTACCAAGGATCCTTATGTACGGCCCCAGCGCCAGGATGGCCCCGACCAGCGCCAGAAGCCCCCAGAAATAAACGTCCCTGCGCTTCCAAAAGAAAATCAGTCCCAGGAATGCCAGACCCAAGACCGAGTATCCGACGTACGCAGTCGCAGCTTCATTGGGAAGGATCGAGGTCTTGCCAATCTGGACATTGAGCGAAGCCACGTACTGTCCGAGGATCGGATTTGCCGCGGATGGGATAAAGAAGGAAACCAGGTCAGCTGATTTCGCCGAGAGAAAACGCGAGACAGCAGATGCAGCTCCTATGCTTTTCGGGACGAAAAACAATCCATACGCCGTTTGGAAATAAACCACGAAGCCGAGTAGACTAGTTAGGACGATCATGACGATCAAGCGCTGGATGTAGGATCGATTGGCGATGAGCTTTCTTTGCGTCAAGAAAGTGTAAATGTGATACACCACGAACACTGCGCCCGTGAGCAAAAACATGTGGAGGTCGCACATGGCATTCAAGATCATCGCTCCTCCAGTGTATACTGAGTTCCACAGATTTGGTTCCCTCGCCATTTTTACCATGTAAAACGAAAAGAGGGGGATGAATTCGGCTGACATGATGTTCAGATGATCAAACCCTTGTCCCGTATGGATCGGGGCAAAAGCGAAAGCTACGCCGGCCAGGAAGGCAGCATAATTGTTCTTGGTAAGGTACTTGACCAGGATATAGGTCGTCAATCCTGCGAAGAAGAAGGTGAACATGTAGAGAACGTTGTACGCCACCACTTCGCCGAACAACTTGGCGAGCCAAGCAAAGTTGATTGTGTTGAAGGGCGACAGTACCTGGAAGTACAAGGGTGCCCCTGTGGGATAGTACGATGCTGAAGTTGAAAAGAGAAAGAAAGGACCAGTTGCAGACGATGAGCCTAATCGCAAATACCAGAGTTCATGGAAAACATCCATCGCGTTCCCATTTACATAGGTTCGAAAATTTGCTGCGAGGGGCCACGTGAATAAGATCGTCAGAATGATGTACAAGGACAGTGCGAAAAAATAATCGCCGTGGTCGATCAGCCAATTTCTGAAGCCACGTGCCTGAAATCTTTGGAGGATCGGTTCAGCGAACATGCACGCCTTTCTAGAACCAAGAATCCAGAATAGCTATTAAGCATATCCAAAAATTTGAGAGAAGTTTTTTCATTCGCTAGATCCTCTCACTAAAAAAATCCCGGTGATCTACAGGTACAATACGTTGTCTGCTATTTTCTAAGAAAATAATGGAATGATTTTTTTGTATAAATTGTGAAAAGGCCGTTTTCCCCGCAGAATTGCATCACAATTTTTTTAGGACACCCGACCCTTTCGACTGTCGAGATATCGATTTTGATCCGCGGTCCTAAAATTGAGTTTCCGCCCCAACTCTTTCTTCCAAACAAAAAAATATTTGGATATATCAGAAATCGATATGAAGATTCTAGATTTCCTAAACAATAGCTTTATTTCAATAAGAATCCCTAATCTAGAGCTGAGATCTATATTGGCGCTACAATTGGAAAGTCTTACTGATTTAGGGCGGTCGCTCGAATCTGCTCGCTCCTTGATGGAAGATCATGTTTCTCGCCCTGAGATCGTGGAAAGATCTGAGCTTGACGATTTTGTTTTGGGAGCTCTTCAATCAAAGATTCTAGTTGCCCTTTTGCTCGCCAAGACCCAAGCTCTCTCATCAGGTCAGATCACAAAGAGAGCCGGTATCAGTGCTTCCAGCTGGGCGAAGATCAAATTGAATTTGATGGACAACGGATTGCTTCTCTGCACTCCAAAGAGAGAGATGTGTGAAGGAAGGGTGATCGGATCCGTGGAGGTAAAGCTCACTAGAAAGGGAATTCTAGTTGGTCAGAACCTGTTGCTAATAGCCGGACTACTGGGGAAAATTCCTCAGGAAGAAGTCGTCGCTGTGCCGGAGTTGGCGCAAGCGAGCGTCATACCCAAAGTTCCTGGATTCTAGCGCGATTCAATTTCTGCGTAAAGTTGGGTCTTTCCTAGGAATAGGGACCCTGCGTAAAGGCGAAAATCAAGCTTTCAGGATAATTTTCTCATTGCGGGGGTCTAGCAAAGGGGGATTTGGCTCTTCTTTTACTAGATTTAGAATTGTGTAATTATAGTTCGAGAGCACTTCGGGGATTTTCCCGATCTCATTTACTATTTTGAACCGCAGCTCCTTGAGACTTTTTGCCACAATCTTTAGGAGAATGTCATAATGCGCATGCACCTCATAAATTCCAACAACCCCTGAAATTTTTGAAAGCTTCGGCGCGACAATGTCCGCGCTCCCTGGCTTTGTCTTTAGTTCCACAAAAGCCATGACTCCATAACCAATTTTTTCAGAATCAATCAACGTCACAAAACCCTTGATGATTCCACCCTCGATCATCCCTCGAATCCTATTATGAATCGTTGCATCGGAGACTTCGAGCTCGTGAGCAAGCTCCACGTAAGACTTTCTCGCGTTATTGTTTAGGGCCACCAAAATCCGAAGATCAAGATCATCCAATTCTTCTCATCACGCTTTTCTGATAACAGTAAAACAGTTCATTTGTTGCAAGTTGAAAAGCGACCTAAATCCTCCAGAGATAATTTTTTCGGAGGGTTCCATTTCAAACATTTGGAGCAGGCCTCCATGAGAATCCGTTTTTCCCATGAGATCTGGATAACTATTCTTTCTTCAAAAAATCAATACTGGCCGCCAAAGTTACTGGACAATCTCAATACTTTGGGAGCAAGTATAATTACACAAAAGGAAGGTACAGAGTTAATAAATGGCAAGCATGTCCAGTACGGCTGCCCGTGTGTTAGTCGCTGGACTAGGTGCGATCACTCTCGCCATTGGGGCGAGGGTGGCCTACACTTCGTATATCTCTGAAAGAATCCTCTCGCAATGCATATCCGGTGGATCCTGCCAGCTTAATCTCAGTGGAATCGATCTCCAGTCTGCCTATTCTGCCGCGCGGGGGCAACTATTTCTTGGTATAGGTCTGGTAGTGTTCGGAATAATAGCGATGATCTATTCGTTTCTTTTCGCAGGCTCGTACTCAAGGATTACAGTAGCTAAAGAATAGCGTCTACTCAGAATTACACGATTTAGGTCAACGAAAAAGAAATGACCTAATTCGTCATACCATGACTCTTGTTGAGATGGTCTTGGAAAAGTCGAAGATGATCTGAAGAGAGCGCCTCGAATTTTTTCTCCGCCTCTTCACAGATAGGACAAGGCATCGCAATCGCATCTATGTTCATGTTGTAGAACGCCAAACTCGAATCCTCAGTACGTATTCTGGATCCATTCCTAATTAAGTCAAGCATTTTGTCCTGCGATACACACTAAGAAAGTTACATTCCGGCCGATAAATGAGCTTCAAGAAATTTCCAGAAATGGAGAATTCACAAACTAGGAATACTGCTCATCTTTCCTGGGAACTCTGTTTTCGACGAGAGAGGGTAATTTGGGATTCCATGCTATCAAAAACAAACCAAACGCTCCCAGGCCGATCAGACCTTCACCGATGATCCTGTAGGGAAAATCTTGGGAAAGAGTTGTTGAATTCGAGAGAACGATCGACTCCACAAGCAAAGAACCGTTAGCTGATGCTACGCTAGGATAATTATTCCGGACGACGGCGACAATTGC
>JAPCJV010000028.1 GCA_027886785.1 Nitrososphaerota archaeon
AAAATCGGGTACCCATTGTGGCCCCCAACCCCTATCTCGCCAACAGAGTTCCGGGGGAGAGCGGTATCATCGGTTTGAAGTACGAAAAAGTCCAGGGAATCATGCAGATCCATGAAGTGGCAAACGGAGGGAAAGGGAAGAAAGTGATTCGCTCCAAACTCGTTTTCGACGATGATATTGCCGCCCAGAGAGAGGAACGACTGAACGAGAGAAAGCCGACCGCTTATTTCGGTATCGCATGATGCCAGAGTTAACTAAACGGCTAAATATGTAATTGCAGAATTGTTTCAGAACAATTGAAAGTGCCGAGAAAGGCTAGTTCAGAACTAAAAGCGGTCTATTCCAAAAAATATTTGAAAGATCTCCACTCCGGCGATTTGGATCTGACTTTTTCTGCGCTGGGAGATCCGACTCGAAGGCACATCCTGGCGATCCTTTCGAAAGGTACGCAATCGGTGACGGAACTCGCGAAGCCCTTTTCGATCAGTCTCCCGGCAATCTCGAAGCACTTGGATGTTTTGGAAAAAGCGGGGCTTATCGTTCGCGAAAGGAAAGGAAAATTTCTTCACTGTCATCTAAATGCGACTCCTCTCGCCAGGACGGCGGGATGGATCGCTAATTATAAGTCCATTTGGGAAAAACAACTGGACTTTCTTGACGACTACTTGACGCAAGAAAGGAAGTCTGGCAAATGATTGAACCTCAGAGCGAAATGCTGAGCATAAGGAGAGTTTTCGCGGCGCCTCCCGAAAAGGTGTATCGCGCTTGGACTGATCCCGAAGCCCTGAAAAGGTGGTGGCGTGTTGCGGAAAACTGGACCACGTCGTTCGTGGAAGTAGACCTGCGAGTCGGTGGAAAATTTGCATTGGCCACAAAGCCTCCGGCTGGGGAGCTGCATGTTGTCCGAGGGGAGTACCTGGAGATTGATCCTCAAAGAAGGCTTGTCTATACATGGCAGGTGGAGGGAAAGGACGAAGAGACGAATTTCGTGGAAGTGCAGTTCCGAAGTCTTGGCGAGAATTCGACAGAATTGCTGATCTTCCATCGTCAATTAACGAAGCGGTCCGCGGAGAATTCCGAAATCGGCTGGATGGGAGTTCTCGTCAGCCTGAAGTCACTCGTCGAGACATAAAGAATATCATTTAACTAAATGGTTAAATATCGTCTGTTCTTATTTTTTGAACCTATGAACAATACCGTTGAAGGAAACAAATCCATAGTCAGCATGTTCATTGAAGAATTCAAGAACAAGGCAAATCACAATATTGTGGACGAATTGTGTGCTCCAGACTTCGTGAATAACTTTCTAGATCCGCGAATCCCCAACAATCGCGAAGGGTTCAAAATGCTAGGCCGCTCAGTCGCGAGCGCATTCCCAGACGTGCATGTGACGGTGTTGGATCTGGTGGCTGAAGGCGACCGAGTAGTAGAGCGCAATACGGTACGTGCTACACACACCGGCGAATTCAATGGCATTCCGCCCACCGGAAAAAAAGTAGTGTGGACTGAGATCGATATGTACAGACTTTCGAACGGCAAGATCGTGGAGATGTGGCCAGAAATCGATATGCTGAGCTTACTCACTCAGATCGGGGCAATACCGATGCCCAGTTGAAGCCCTGATCCCCTCACACTTTCCAGTCTAGCAACTCTATCCAATTGCCCTCGAGATCCTTCACATAAACGTCGATGACGCCCTTTGCCTGTTTTGGGCGAAAGTGCAGGTTTTGCTCCCTTTCTCACTAGCTCATAGAACGCTTTTTCGATGTTGCCTTCTCCGACGGCAAAGGTCAAGTGATCTAAAGCTTCTCCCCTCGTAAAGGCGGAATAGAATTTGCTGGTCTTGGGGAACCAGTTGGGTTCGAGCTCCTGATTGGATCCGGGAGTTCCTCAGGGCAACGTAGATTCCACCGTGAGGAGTTTTTCCTTTCCTCACAATCTTCATGCCGAAAACCTTTGAATAGAAAGCGATCGCTTTGTTGATGTTTTTGACCCTTATTCCGGTATAGGCGAATCTCGTTTTCATCTTCTTGTCCTATTTGCGGGTCTAATAAGGGAGATTTAACAGACGTTGCAATTAATATGCTCCCATGGTCGCGACGATCGCCCCAAACTAATTACCGAATGACGGATCGTAGAAAAATTTCAGGGGATTGATGGCCGCGAGTACTACAGAAAGACTGTACTCGGGGAGCACCTCCATACTCTTCTCAAAAACCACGAGTACTTGGGAAGCTTGTTTGAGGAACTTATCAGAGACCGTCTAAAGACCGGAACTTAAATCTCGTTCAGCGAAGAGGTACCTCAAATCTTGACCGGAGCGTGTCGTTGGACTGACTCTGCACACGCGAGCCCGATCTCGACTGCCTTCAACCCGTCTTCCCCTTGTACCTTTGGCGTTCTGTTTGAGAGAACGCAATCTGCAAAGTCCACCAATTCGTCACGGTACGCCTGCCCAAATCTTTCCTGGAACGTCATCGGAAGATCTTCGCTCAGGTTGTCGCTTCTTATGATTCTCGCGCCCGAATTGTGTCCCATGCCGACAAAGGCCACAGCTTTGGTTCCGAAGACCTCTGCCCTAACATCGTATCCGTATACTGTATATTGACAGGAGTCCACATGGGCAAGAGCTCCGTTCGACAGAGTAAGAGTTACAAGGACCGTATCAAATCCACCCAACGGCTTCAATTGATCATACACGATGTTAACCGCCTCCGCGTATACTTCGGTAACCTCTGACCTGCTCAGATAGCGAATGGCGTCAAAGTCGTGACTGCACGTGTCGAGCCAGATACCGCCACTCAGTTTGGGATCAATCGACCAGCCCTGGACGTTGGCGGGAGGGTCTCTCGTCGCGGAATTTACGATCATGATTTTTCCCAGATCCCCTGCAGTGATCGCTTTCTCAATTTTCACAAAGGCGTGGTCAAACCTTCTCTGGTATCCCACCTGCAGCTTGATGCCGGCTCTTTTCGCCTCTCCAATCATATCCTCGCAATCTTTCACCGTTAGCGCCATGGGCTTTTCCACGAAGATGTGTTTCCCCTTTCTCGCCGCCGAGGCCACCATGTCCTTTTTCAGGAAAGTGGGTGCCGCGATCACGATCGCCTCGACATCCTTGTTATCGAGCATTTCATGATAATCTGCATAGATCTTGTCGATTCCCAGTTTCTTCCCCATTTCGTTTGCAGCACTTACGAAAGAGTCTGCAATTCCCACAAGTGTCACGTTGGGAATATTCTTCGCCAAATTTTCAGCGTGAAGTCTGCCAATAGCTCCAACGCCGATTATGCCAACACCCAGTTTCTTCATTACTTTTCGGCCGACACGCTCGCTACGAAGCTCTATAGAGTTATCCGAATCCGTCAGATGCCTCACGCTATAAATAGGAACGAAGTGTGAATTTTCCCACGATGTAAAAATTGTCCCGTACTTCTTCAATGTTGAAAAATTCTCAAACGCTAAAGCTTCTGGTTAATGGCGAATGGAAAGATAGCAAATCCGGCGAATTCCATCCTGCCTACAATCCGTCCACCGGGGAAGTCATTGCAAACATTCCGTACGTTTCCAAGGAAGAAGTACGCATTGCCGTGAACGCGGCACAGCAGGCGTTTCCAAAGTGGGGCAACCTACCGATCATGGAGCGGGTAAAGTACCTTTTCAAAATGAAGCAGGCATTCGACAACCATTCAGAGGATCTTGCCCGGATAAATTCCGAGAACCACGGAAAGACGATTGTCGAGAGCCGCGGCGACGTAAGGAGGGCGATGGATAACATAGAGTCCGCGATCTCCGTCGCATACACTCTCGCCAAAGGGGAGACACTGGATCAGATTGCAAACGACATCGACGAATCCATGGTGAAGGAGCCACTCGGCGTGTTCGGGATTATCTGCCCGTTCAATTTCCCGCTGATGATTCCTTTCTGGTTTATTCCGTATGCGATCGTGTTGGGCGATACGCTCGTGGTGAAGCCGAGCGAGATCACTCCCGTTCCCATGGATCTCGCGACAAAGATCATTCAGGAAGAGGTGAAACTCCCGCCCGGAGTCTTGAACATTATTCACGGAGGCAGAGAGGCCTCTGAAGCTTTGATTTCCCACGAGGATGTGCAGGGCATCGCTTTCGTGGGTTCAACGCCTGTCGCAAAGCAGGTGTATAGACTCGCAGGCGAGCATGGCAAGAGAGCACTCGTCAACGGGGGCGCGAAAAATCCGATCGTGGTGATGCCCGATGCGGATCTTGAAATGTCGATCCCCGCGGTCGTCTCTTCGTTCTTTGGGAATGCGGGGCAAAGGTGCCTAGCCGGTGCAAACCTGGTTACTGTGGGAGAGATTCACGACAAGGTACTCTCCAAATTCAAGACTGCATCCTCCAAGCTCAACATAGGTAACGCCCTAAATGAGCAAACGGAAATGGGTCCAGTGGTTTCCAAGAACGCAAAGCAGAGAATTTTGGGAAACATTGAGCAGGGAATGGACGAAGGGGCAAAGCCTGTACTCGACGGCCGAAGTGTCACTATCTCGGAATTCCCGGAAGGGTACTACCTTGGTCCCACTATTTTTGACGACGTCTCACCCGATATGAAACTCGCGAAGCAGGAGATCTTCGGGCCCGTGGCAAGCACCATCCATGAAGACAGCCTCGATGCGGCAATCGAGTTCATCAACGGAAACACGAAATTCGGAAACATGGCGAGCATTTTCACCACGAGCGGAAAAGCTGCAAGAGAATTCAGGCGGAGGGTAAATGCGGGCAACATCGGAATTAACATTGGAGTCGCCTCGCCCGCGGGGAATTTTCCCTTCGGAGGCCGGCGGGAGTCCTTCTACGGAATATTGCACGCCCAGATCGATACGGTCGAATTTTTCACGGACAAGAAGGTCATCATTTCCAGATGGTAGCGCTTTAGCTTCCTATTTTTTCGAGTACCTTTGCGCCGGTATTCGTGAACCCTATCTGATAATACAGGCAGTACGATGGGATAAGGACAGTACCTAAGTAATTAACGAATTTCAATATCAAAGATCCAGAAAAGCAGATACTCGCTATAGCAGTTGGACTAAATCCATTACCCTCTCGAAGCCTTCCCGAGCCAGCTCTTCCGGTTTCTTTCCTCTCGCAGAATCGAGCTCGAGCATAAGGGTACCTTTGTATCGTACCTCGCTCAGCGCTTCCATAACTATCTTGAAGTCGACGATGCCGCTGCCGACATTGACAAAATCTTTCGAAAAGGAAACTCGGCTCTTGGGCACTTTCGCGCGCAGATCTTTCAGATGAACTAAAGCGATCTGATTGCGAAATCTTCTAATGAAATTCGCCGAGTCAATATCCATTGCTCTGGCATGCGCCGTGTCAAAGCACAACTTCAAGCCCTCAATCCTTTCCAGGGCTTCGGCTACCTGTTCTTCCGTCTCAAAACAGGTCTTCAGGTGGTTGTGGAGGGCGGGAATTACGGAGGATTTATTCGCGAGTTTAGAAAACTTCTCCAAACGCTTTAGAGCTTCACGGAATTTTTTCTCCCTTCGCACTACCACCCAAAGTAGTGGGGTCCGAGATTCTGCCGCCCACTCCACTTCCGATTCTAACATTCCGGAATAAGACCCCGCATTTTCTAACGCATGATCTCGAAGCAGGGGTGGAATTCTTGAAGGATCCTTGAGAAGCTCTTTGGGGAGAAATTTGGTTTCAAAACCGATGCCGTCGTATCCGATCCCTTTTACTTGCGATAAGACTTCCCTGAAATCGTCAATAGTGTGCAATTTGCCCCAGAGGATTGTCGCGATCGCAGTTTTCACGGATGTTCAGACGCAATTTTTTTGTTAGTGAAGTTAAACGTATAGGCGTTTTACAGTTCAAAATTGGAGACAATGGATTGTAGCGTTTCTTGCTTCATTAGGAATCCCTCCATCAGGAACCTTCGATCGAACACAAAAATTCCGCAAAAGTAATTTTTTCACACGGGTGGTAACCCAATTCTTTTCAGCAGATCGAGAAACCTCTCGTCCTCTCTTACTCCATCAAATTCTCGGTTTATCAGCAACATGTTGATATTTCCGTCGTGGGAAGAGTAGGCTCTTTCCAGCCATTCGAATCCGGATTCTTTCTCTCCCAAAAGAAAATGCACCTCGGCAAATTTTTCCGGGCTAATGTTTTCTTCCTGATATCTTGCCTCTACCTCACTTAAAATATTCCGGGCTTCGCTTTTCCGAGACATTGTTGCAAGACAATACGCTTTCCACAGTTTTGCCTCCAGCGGTTCCTTTTTGGCTTTCTCAAAAGCTTCGGCCTCTTGAAGCGCTTCGTCAAACATTTTCTGGCTACAAAAAGCTTGGACAATCCACCCCCGGGAATGATCGCGGGCGGGATCCATATCCAGAACCTTTCTGAATTGTTCTATTGCTTTCTTGTACTCTCCGTTGTAAAGTAGCCAGTTCCCATAATTTTCGTTTATAACGGGGGAAAAAGGATCTAGTTCCATTGCTCTAAATATTTCGTTAAAGGCTTCCGGCAAACGCCCCTGCTGAACCAGAACATGTGAGTACCATTGATGGGCGGTGGCATAGCTGGGTTTTAGTGTAATCGCCCGTGTGTACTCGGCCTCTGCCTGTTTCCAGTTGTGTTCATAGTAGTGCAAATATGCACCTAGTGCTGCGTGAGCTTCCGGGAGATCTGGGTCGAGCTCCAATGCTTTCACTGCATATTCTTTCACCTTTTGGAAATTGGGAGCGTATTCGCCTAGCCCGTTTCTTGCTATGACCTGATAGCAGTTCGCTAGACCCGAGTAGCCGAGGGCAAAACTGGGATCTTTCTTGATCGATAATTCAAAATATTCAATCGCCTTCAGGACTGCTTCCTTGGTTCTTTCATTCCAGAAAAATCTCCCTTTGATATACAGCGTATATGCTTCAGGTTTAGCCGTCGGCTCGGTTTCAAGCCTGACCTTGATCGAGTCCACCAATTGAATCCGCAGCTCTTTGGTGACCCTCTCGGCGATGTCGCTTTGAATAGCGAAAATATCATCCAGATCCCGATCATAATTCTGGGCCCACAGGTGCCCGTCCTTTTGAGCATCGATCATCTGCACCGTGACCCTAATTCTGTTCTTGGCCTTTCTGATGCTCCCCTCGACCAGGGTCCCGGCATTGAGCTCCCTTCCTATCTCCGTCACCTTCTTGGAAACAGCTCTATACTGCATCACCGAGGTTCTCGCGATCACGGTGAGCTCTTTCACGTTGGAAAGAGAAGCGATCACCTCCTCGGTCAACCCATCCGAAAAAAATTCATCGTTGGGATCGGGGCTCATATTTTTGAAAGGGAGAACAGCGACCCGGCGCGGTTCCAGGGGACTCTCCCGTGCCGGCTCTACTTCCCAGGGCATTACCACTCGGTAGAGATCAACGGGCAGCTCCACATTTTTGAGTTTCTGACTCTCCATTCGGACGAGAGGGAAATCCACCTTGTTTTTGACCTGAGCGAACACTTGCTCCGAGAGGCATACTCCTCCAGGTGGGGCGAATTGCTCGATGCGCGAGGAAATGTTCACGGTATCGCCAAAAATGTCTCCATCCACTTCAGTGTTGGAGATCACATCGCCTACGTGGATTCCAACTCTTATTTCCAATCTGTCACTGGAAGGCAGTCCCATATTGCGCTCGTGCATTACTCGTTGCATAGCTACAGAACATTGAACGGCTTCTAACGCGCTCCGAAATTCGACGAGAAAGGCATCGCCGATCGTTTTCACTTCACGCCCAGAATATTTTGGAATCAGAGTACGCATGAGCTCGTTGTGCTGCGCCAAAAGACGCATCGCCTGTCCCTCATCTCTTTGAGTTAGAGCTGTAAAGCCGACAATGTCTGTGAACATTATCGCTGCCAGCTTACGAGACTGCATGCTCTATGAATCACTCGTTGCAGAGCTCCGATTTATAGATGACATTATGGGAGTTTGCAATTCTCTGACTTGTCGGATGGAGACTCTTGGTTGTAGATCGTTCTAATTGCAGTCAATTTCTTCCGAAAAAAGTATTACAGTGGTGTTTCAGCCAAATTCTGACAATTCCGAAAATCAGTACGGAGGGAGTTTCAGTTAGAAAGTAGATCCGACGAAACCGGAATGCCGAAGATCAAGATCCGGGTAGAATCCCTGTCCGACATGGTGTTCGGGCTAGCTCTTTCGATCGGTTCGCTCGTGCTAATTTCAAACGTGTCAGCAAATGCATCCGTGAGCGTCACTACCATATTCGTAAACATCCTGATTTTCGGATTTGGCTTTGTGATTATCGTCATGACCTGGCTCGGCTATTCACGTACCATCTCCCTATTACCGGTCGAGGTCCCATCGGCACTTTTTCTGAACATCTCGTTGCTCTTTTGTGTCGCAATCGAACCGTATCTTCTCTATGTCCTGTTCACGTTTCCCAATAACATCGAAATAACCTACTATTCATCATTGGCGTACGCGGTGGACATCGGAACGATGTTCTTTATCCTCGCCGGGCTTGCCCGTTTGGTGATTAAGGAAAATAGCAAAGGCGGAACGCAGCGAGTGCATCCATTAATCGTCGAGAGGTTCAAGCGGGTCGTTAAGTTTGATTACGTCATTGGTGGAATTTTCCTTCTTTCCGCCCTGCCGATCTTCTGGATTGAAACTCCGATTGGATATTTGCGGTTTGTCCTATGGTACTCCGCGTTTGCATTCTTCTTTTTGAGACGGCGCCCTAAGAATTTGCCTGAGAAAACTACGAATCACTCTACTGAAACGAGGGAGCCCGGAAATCCCTAGTGATACTTGTATTTCGTGAAGAAATCGATGTGAGTTTCTTCGGCAGGATGTTTCTTCATTTCCGTGAAATTGAGCTCGACCCCCAGACCGGGCTTTTCAGAGACTTTGATTTTCCCTCCGGAAACCTGCTCTCTTTCCTTCGCAATCTCTTCCCTCCAGGGAACATCCACCCAGTACTCTAGAATCAGTCCGTTGGGCATAGTAGTCAAGAGATGCGCGGCAGCTGATGTGGACACGACTCCATTGGAGTTGTGTGGAGCAACTAGGATATTCTTCGTCTCCGCCATCGTCCCGACCTTCTTTAGTTCTGAAATTCCTCCCACGTGGCACACGTCTGGCTGAATTATATCGGCCACTCTTTTCTCGACCAGATTCCAGTAATCCCAGCGAGTAAACATCCGCTCGCCGCTCGCGATCGGCATATCCACTTCTCGACCCACTCGGACCAAACCATCGAGATCTTCCGGCGGACAAGGCTCTTCAAACCAGAAAGGATCGAACTTTTCCAATTTCTTCCCAATTCTGATTGCCGTCCTCGGCGAAAATCTCCCATGAGCTTCGATCAGCAGGTCGACCTTGGGGCCGACGGCTTCTCTTACTCCTCTTACGATCTCCACCGAGCTCTTTTCCGTTTCAGGATCTATTGTCAAGTCCGCCTTTCCAAAGGGATCGAATTTTAGAGCATCAAACCCCTTCTTGGTCATCTTCAGTGCCGCGTCCGCGTATTGTCTCGGCGTTCCCTCTCCTGAAAACCAACCGTTTGCGTACAGCCTGATATTATCGCGGTACTTGCCGCCGAGCAATTTGTATACGGGAACCTTCAGCGATTTGCCGATTATGTCCCAGAGCGCCTGATCGATCCCGCTAATTGCCGTGTTGAAGATTGCCCCGCCGCGCCAGAAAGGTCCTTTTTGCATCCCGCGCCAGATCTTCTCAATATCAAACGGATCTTGACCGATTACGTACTTTCTCAGATCAAAGATAGCACCCTGAACGCCATTCTGATTATTGGCTAGCGTTGCTTCACCGATGCCAGTGATCTCGTCGTCGTCCGTTACCAACTCGACGAAAACATAGTTTCTCCATTTTGCGTAAACGGCATGCGTCCTAATTTCGGTGATTTTCAACTTCGATCGAAAACGCTCCGAGATTAGGTTTAAATGAATTCATGCGAGAGGTTTTTCTCAACTGATATCAGAAGATGGCATCAAAGAATTCCCTTGCCCTGTATGGCGGTAAGCCCGTAAGATCCAAAGTCCTCCCCGTTATGCATCCTGGAGCGACTTATTTCGACGACAAAGAGACAGACGCAGTACTCGAAGTCCTCAAGGCCCAGTCCCCGTACCGTTTCTACGGCCCAAACTTTCTCAACATTACCGGAAAGTTGGAAAAAGAGTTCGCAAAATACATTGGATCAAAATATGCCCTTGCCCTTACCTCAGGGACCGCGGCACTACACGCTTCTCTTGTCGGTCTGGATGTCCAGGAGGGCGACGAAGTTATCCTGCCTACGTACGCGTGGATTTCCTGTCCCAGCGCCATTGTTGCATCGCGAGGTACTCCAGTACTTGCAAACATTGACAA
>JAPCJV010000280.1 GCA_027886785.1 Nitrososphaerota archaeon
AAACAGTAATTCGTCCGATTTTCATAGCTACCTGAAAAGTATTCTTCTTGGAGCGTTAACTAGAATTCGACGATAAAGTAAAAACGTAATTTGCTCTCTTTGTAATTTCTAAAATAAATGGTGAAACCTTTTCGCGGGTTTCGCCACCCTCGTATTATTTGGGCTGTACTACTTTTTGGAGGAGAGCCACCACTCAAGATATTCGCTTTGCTGGGCCCTCTTTTTCCTCGATTCATCCATCGTGTTATGCAGTTTGTCCCGAATATTCACTAGTTCGTCTTTAGTAACGTACAAACCGCACCCCTTGCAAGCGTATCTTTTCGTTGAGGTGTCATAGAATAGCGAAGCCCCACATTCTGGACAGGATTGTTCTGGCATCGCAAGTACTCATACCTGCTTTTGGGGATTAAAACCTTTCCGGATGTACATAGAGCACCAGTACATACCGATTTCAAATAATCCGCTTTCCCATCGCGGATAAAACTAATTCTACGGCGAGCTCTGCGGTTGCATTTTGCTGATCCAAAATGGGATTCACTTCCACGACCTCCAGAGACCGCATCCGCTTTGCCTCTGAGATCATCTCCATCGCGAGGTGCGCTTCTCGATAGGTCACGCCTCCTCGAACAGGAGTCCCAACTCCGGGCGCGTCCTGCGGATCTACGACATCCATGTCGAGACTTACGTGGAGCTGGTCTTTTCCCTCTCTCGATGCGAGGATGATTGCTTCCGTCATCACGGCTTTCATTCCGGATCGATCAATGTCGGCCATGCTGAACACATGCACGCCCATCTTCTTCAGGTTCTTTCTCTCTTCCGGATCGAGCTGCCTTGCGCCGACGATGACGATCCGCTCGGGATTCACGGCCCTTTTTGGCCAGGGAGGAGAGGGCAGCCACTTTCCTCCTTGTCCGGAGGACAGAGCTAAACTCATCCCGTGAATGTTCCCGCTGGGAGTGATGTCAGGAGTGTTGAAATCTCCGTGGGCGTCTAACCAAATCACGCCGAATTCTCCTCCTTGAGTGGAAGCTTTTATCCCATAATATACACCGGCGAGAGTACCAATCGCAATCGAGTGATCTCCACCTAGAACAATCGGCATCCTCCCGGATTGCAATGTGGAGCTCACGGCTTTGGAGAGGCGCAGGCAGACCTCCCTCACCTGCGAAAGATACTTTGCCTTGGACTGCTCGATCTTGATCGCTTCTGCGATCGGCGTCGCGATGTTTTCCTTGTCTTCTACTTTGTGCCCCAATGCTCTAAGTTTCTCCGATAATCCGGCGTACCGGATCGCCGAGGGGCCCATGTCCACGCCTCTTCGATCCGCTCCTAGATCTAGAGGTACTCCAATAATCTCAATCTGTGTCATAATTCATAAAATCGCTTCGAAGAGATTGGTGAATGAATAATAGCGTTTTGCAGTTTGCGAACAACATAAATTACATACATCTGGTTCGATAAAATTCGTACGTATAAAATGCCTCGAACGAACGTCGTAAAAAAAGACACGTTTCATTACCTGTGGAGCAAAGCGCACCCGCCGGTGTTAAACATTAAACCGGGAGATCGAGTTCACTTTGAAGTAAACGAGACCTCTTCCTGGCAGATCACGGAGAAATCGAAGGCGGAAGATCTGGCAAAGATTGACGAGACGAAATGGTACCCGCTTGCTGGACCAGTGTACGTAGAGGGCGCAAAACCGGGAGACGCGCTTGTTGTGAATGTAGAAAAAGTAACGCCCGCCTCCTGGGGATGGACCGCCATCATGCCCGGTTTTGGCCTGCTCGAAGAGTTTACAGATCCCAGATTATACATCTGGAAGCTGCGCGCGGGGAGCAAATACGCGACTTTCGTCAAGAAACTTCGCATCCCCCTGAATCCGTTCTGCGGAGTTCTCGGAGTCGCTCCGCAAGGAGATGGGTACTTTGACGTCATGCCTCCGGGAAAGCACGGAGGGAACATGGATATCCGACACCTCACCAACGGATCGAAAGTGCTTCTTCCTGTCTGGAACGACGGGGCGCTCTTTTCCACGTGCGATTTGCATGCGACTCAGGGCGACGGCGAGGTCTGTGTGTCCGCGATCGAATGTCCTGGAGAGGTAACCCTGTCGTTTGAACTGAAAAAGGACGCACATCTCGAAACCCCCTGTTACTATTCCAGACCCCTTTTTGGTATCGATCGCGGCTACTTTGGCACGACCGGTATTTCTCCGGATCTCATGGAGGCTACAAAACAGGCGGTCAGAAGCATGATCACTTTTCTCCAGAAAAACTTGGGAATCACTAGAGAGGAAGCCTATATGCTCTGCTCTGTCGCGGGCGAGCTGCGCACTCACGAGATCGTGGATCGCCCCAACTGGGTAGTGGGCATGATGCTTCCCAGATCTTTGATCAAAGAGAAATGAGAATCCGCGACGGCAGCTCGCTTATGCCCCGAACAGAGCTTGTTTCAAGCTGAACGGTACATAGATTTGCACCGCTGCGCGATCGCGCAAGAAAGATTATGTTCGCCCTCCGGTTGTTTTTCGAAGGTGTCCGGGCCCCGTTGGTAACCCTACCACGTTTAGGTTCTGTTAAATCTCCGGGTTTTTTTGATCAATTCTTGAATCCTGATCGGTTTCGGGTGATAAATCCGGTTAGGGATTATTCTTAAGACCATCCACGAAGACTATCTGAGAGTCAGCATTCTCGACACGAAGGGGCTTGATCTTTCGGTACTCATCTGATGCATACCAACGCTTCACCTGTTCGAGCGAAGGGAACTCGACTATTGCAACGTAACCAGCCTGCCAATTTCCCTCAGCAACATCAACCTGACCCCCACGCGCAAGGTAGCGCCCCCCGTACATTTCAATGGTCGATGAGACTTGACGGCCGTACTCCTGCGCTTTCTCTGCATTCTTGAAACGGACATTTGTAATTAAGTAGGCTGGCATCTAGTTTCTAGAAACCAAACATTGGTACATATGAACATAGCACTTCTTGAGAGCTAAGCACCTCAGAGCTTATTGGAAAAGAGTATTTCAATTATTCTTAATCGGGATTCCGGCTCTCTGAGCTGGTGTTTGTCCCTCCAACGCCTCATTGGGTTTTACGAAATCATACTGGATTCTCATTCCTTCGGGAGGTGAGCATCCCGAAGCTACTCGCGAAGTAACCCTAATTCTAATGAAGAACTTGTGGGGATTTTCAAAACTTGGTTCGTTCAGAGAAACCTATCACCCGATTTCGATCAGTCGAACGCGCCACCCGGAAAATGAACAGAACTGCAAGAAATGGCTACATAAAGCATTGAAGTTTTAGAGCATATCACTCCTGCGTCAAAGAGAAGAAATTCCTGAAGAGCTTCCGAAGCTCCGGACTAGCCGGCGTTCGCTAACGGAGCTTGAAACAAAGAGTTCGTGGAATTCCTCCCTGAGCATGCGATCACCCCCTAGGGGGCCCTACCTCTATCTCCACTGGAAAACATACGCATTTTAGGTGCTTTCACTTTCAACTATTTTCTACCTGAGTTTCGGCACTTTTGATGCTGTGCAGGGTGCGCCCTTCGACTACATACACCGGTTGACCCGTGTCATCGTATTCGTCCATAATTTTGTAGCTCTCCTCTTCCTTGAACAAAATCCTTAGTACTTGCGAATCCTCCGACAGGCTGTACTCATTCCATCTCTCATCACGCAGAAGAGGAGTCGTCTTCCACCTTACGCACCCGTCCTGACATATTCCCTGCCGATGGATTCCCGGAGCCCCC
>JAPCJV010000281.1 GCA_027886785.1 Nitrososphaerota archaeon
ATCATTGCGACGCCGGAAGACGTCACCGGGGCGGTACTCTTTCTTGCTTCTGAGGATGCGAAATTATCCACGGGCACCACCATCTGGACAGATGCAGGTGGAATGGTGAGCTGAAAAAACGCCCAAAAGCTGGATCGAGTCTTATGTATTTTAGGGCACATTGCGAATTGTTGCTGCGAGCAAAGGGGCTTCCGCAACCGTTGCTACCTGAAGGGTTTCTTCCTCGACTGAATCAGATCTCCTATCAAATCAGTCGAGCTTGCGAATTTTGACAGTGCTCCCGCAGAATCAATAATATCCGAAACGGGTTTCAGTACTATGCCGTCTGTAGATCCTTCAAGTTTAACAGATTTGCCTGCCGGTTCCGTCATTGCTGATAATATTTAGTTGGGCATCTTTTAATGAAAAGTTTTACGATCCTCCAAGATCAATTTTCAAAGAGTACTAGCTCTGAATCAATTTAAACGGATATTACCAATTGGCTAGGCGATCCACTCGCACTTTTATCAGGGTGCGCGGATCTTGAGGATTATGCCTCGGGTAGTTGGGCGATCCGTGATACTTCATATTCAGCTTGTCAATGTGAGCTTCCCCACCTTCTTCTGTAATTTCAATAGCTTTTCCTCTGAGGGAAACGTTGCTGTACGGGTTGTTCTGATCAAAGATTGTTATCGCGATCCTCGGATCTCTCTTCAAGTTCCTAGTCTTCTGACGGCTTTTCGCGGCATTCAAAATCACGACATCGCCCTCGCGATCTACCCAAACAGGTGTAACCTGAAGAGAACCGTCAGGCATCAGAGTAGCCACGCTGGCAAAATTCTTGCCATCAATTAGTTTTTTGGCTTGATCAGTTAATTTCATTTTTTGATTTATCTCAAGCTCTACGAAGAGCTTCTCCAAAGTAATAAGATTTCTAGTCGAAAAAGATAGAACACTAAATCACGGCTAGTGCTTCAATTTCCACTACCATTCCTGGCAAAGCAAGGCCTTTTACCTCTATGACAGTCTGTGCGGGGAGCTCGCTTCCGAAATACTTGGATGCGATTTTTCCAAAACTAGCGATGTCTTTCATATCGATTAGATAACCTGTTATCTTCACCACATTGTGAAAAGTCCCTCCCGCTTCTTTCAAAATTTCGCGGATACTATCAAATGCAATATCACATTGTGCATCGAAGCCTCCTGAAATGACCTTACCTTCCTTATCAATGCCCGCTTGTCCAGAAATTACTAACAGCTTCTTCCCTTCCACCAGAATTCCATGGGAAAAACCGAAGCCCTCAGTTTTCCAAAGAGTGTTTGGAACAATGGTACGTCTTTCCATATTTTCATCTCGAATGACTCAGTTCAATATACTTTATCTTCGCTGGCAGCTCCTGCAAAAATCTCAGTATGCAGAACCGTACTTTTCGATCTCGAATTCGGAAACCTGCGTATTGTAAAGATCGAGTTCGAATTCTTTTAACTTCGTATACTCCTCAAAGAACGTCTTCCCCATTAATTCTCTGAAGAGAGCATTTTGCTTGAATTCTCGTAAGGCTTCCCCGAGAGACCTTGGAAGATTCGTTTTAAGACTCGATTGATCGAGTCCCTTCTCCAATCCGTCTAGCCCCGCTGAAATCAAACATGACATCAGAAGATATGGATTGGAACAAGCATCAGGTACTCTGTACTCCAATCTTGCGCCACCGGACGAACTCGAGGAAGCTTTCGGAATCCTCAGAGCTGCCCCTCTATCTTCGGCGCCCAACCTCATTTCGTCTACCGCGATCCAACCGGATCTCAGCCTCTTGTAGGAATTTACTGTCGGGGCCGCGACGGCACAAAGAGCCGCGCCGTGATTCAAGATCCCTGCCGCGAATTGCAAACCGAGAGTACTTAATCCCTCAGCAGCTTCGAAAAGATTCTTCTTTGTTTTAGAGTCTTTCAAACTCATGTGTATGTGCATCCCGTTTCCCAGTTCATCAACAAAGGGTTTCGGCATGAACGTCGCATGAAGATTCTCGCCGACGGCCGTTCCCTTAATCGTCTCCCTTAACGTGATTATTTCATCTGCGGGCTTGATTCCCTCCGAGTGCACAAGGTTAAGCTCAAACTGTCCTGGCCCTCCTTCCTTGACTATTCTGGATACATCAAGGCCGGAAGAAAGGAGATTATTTAGAGCGTTGTTGATAAACGCAGATCCGAGATCCAATCCCAACGAGCTAAATGGTGGAACTTCACTAGAAGAATACAATTTTCCCAGACCTTTGAATGATGGATCCTTCCTTGTCAAGTAGAATTCGAGTTCCCCTGCGCTCTCAAAGAGGAATCCTTTTTCTGCCAAATCAGTTAGTTTCCGTTTTAGCAGACTTCGAGCGCAGCATTCCCAGGGCTCTCCGGTATTCGCATCAAACAAGTCTCCATAAAATCTGCCTGTCCCTCCCACATATGGAAGAACCCCGAAAGTTTCGAGATCGGGGACTAGAGTGACATCTCCACTGTCAACCGTAAATTTGGAGTGCGGTGAAAGAGATCTCCCCAAACACATGAAGTAATTTCCGCGAAAGATGTTAATGCCCTCTTTTAAGAGATCATCAAGGTGTGTTGCATTCCAGGCTTTGGCACAGGGAACACCGCTCGCATTGCAAAATTCTAATCTGACATTCTTGACTTCTTTTTCCTTGATCTTTCGCTTGATCTCCGAAAGAAGCTTTTCCCCGCCTTCAGCCTGATCTTCTTTCATTAGATATTTCGCTCCTTTGGTGGAGCCTAGTTATTTTTCCTTTGGGGCGAACTCTAAATATTTCATTCCGCAAGAAGAATTTCCGAGCGTTCCCCAAAATGGATTCTGATTCATCCTGCACAAACGGGGCCGTAGCTTCCGCCCATTTTGCAGCTTCTTATGCGGGGATTCAGGTCCTCAAGCGAGGGGGCAATGTTGTAGACGCCATAGTTACCACCGCGCTCACTCTTTCGGCTGTGCTGCCGCCCTTTTCCGGAATCGGCGGAGGAGGATTCTTAATGCTGCACTTGGCTTCAGAAGACAAAACGATCTTTGTGGATTACAGGGAGGTCGCGCCAAGTCACTCACGCAGAGACATGTTTGCGAGTGACAGTACTGCGAACAGCATTGGACATCTCGCGATCGCAGTTCCCGGAACAATCAACGGACTATCACTTGTTCTCGAAAAATATGGGACTATGGGAATGGACGAAGCTCTAAAACCGGGGATTGAGCTCGCAGCGAAGGGAACGACTGTTACTAAAACACTAAAACGCGCAACGGATTCCAACCTTGCAAAACTCCGCCGATTTCCCCGCTCTGACAAAACATTCCTGCGCGATGGAAACAGTCCCGAAATTGGGACAGTTGTCAAATTCCCTGAACTTTCAAAAACATATGAAAAAATTGCACAGAGAGGAGTGGATGAATTTTACAAGGGCGACACGGCGCAGCGCATCCTAGAGGAGATCGAAGGAAATGGTGGAATTCTCAAAAGTTCTGATCTTGCTTCTTACGAAGCGGTCGAGAGGGAACCAATAAGATTCAGTTTTGGTGAATACGAATTTTTTCTTCCCCCACCTCCCAGCGCTGGAGGGATACAAATGGCACAAGCCCTCTCAGCTCTTGAAGCGATAGCGTCTAAAGCTTCCAAGCTTGATCACAACAGCTACGAGTACCTAATTCTCTTGTCAAATATTCTAGGTACCACGTTTGCAGATCGTGGCCCGAATATTGCAGATCCAGATTTTTTCACAGTGGATGTAGA
>JAPCJV010000282.1 GCA_027886785.1 Nitrososphaerota archaeon
CTCCTTCAGAAAAGATGCCGGTGAATACTTTTGACGCGTGGATAGCTAAACAAGTGAAGGCAAGTAAGCGCGAGACAGGTAGCAAGACTCCAGAACGCGAAGAGCATAATCGATTGCCCGAGAGCACCTACGATGCGTGGATGAAAAAACAGAAACCGAAGGAAAGCTCACCTACGCGGCCTCAGTCTATTGGCGCGCCCGATACCTTTGACCTGTGGATTGACAAGCGAGTGGCTGAGTGGAAGGACGGACAGTCGGGAACTGAGGAAGCTGTTGTCGAGACGGGCTCCACTACCGGATCTGAGTAGCATCAGATAAGCTGACCTTGGCATAATTTTTCAGAATCCGAAGTCCTGTACCCAATATCACTTGCCCTAACGAATCAGGGACCGAACAGTTCACTGTGGGCGGGACCGGACTGTGGAATCTACCATGAAGGGCAAGGTGTGCATCGTGACGGGATCAAGCTCAGGAATTGGAAAAGCCACGGCGGTTGGATTGGCACGGTTGGACGCAGAGGTGGTTACTCTAATGCGAGATTCTCCAAAGAGCGAAACGGCTCTGAAGGAGATCAGATCGAAGAGTAGTAAATCTGATTCTATAACATGGTTGAAGGCCGATCTTTCGTCTCATCAGTCGATCAGAATGTTCGCGAAGGAGTTCAACGAGCGGTTCAGCCGGCTAGACGTTTTGATCAATAACGCCGGCGTGTTCAACTACAAGAAAATCCAAACTCCCGAGGGAATCGAAGCCACGTTTGCAGTGAATGTACTTGCACCTTTTCTTTTGACAAACCAGCTTTTGGACAAACTCAAGGCGAGCGCCCCCGCCCGCATTGTAAACGTCAGCTCGGACGCTGCCAACAGCGAAAAAATCGATTTTGACGACCTTCAGGGAGAGAAAAAGTACAGTCCGTTCCACCAATACGGGGAATCGAAACTTGCCCTAAACATTATTACGGTGGAGCTTTCGCGCCGTATTGCAGGATCGGGAGTAACCGCCAATTTTCTGCACCCGGGCTTGATAAGATCAGATCTGGCAAAAGGGCTCAATCCGATCGCTAAAGCCCTATTTTCAATCATCAAATTGTTCTTTGGAAGCCCTGAGAAAGGTGCCGAGACTTCCATTTATCTCGCCGGATCTCCTGATGTGGAGGCAATCAGCGGGAAATATTTCTCTAAGAAAAAAGAAACAACGCCGAATCCCGAATCTTATGACGAAGCTCCAGCAAAACAGTTGTGGAAAATTTGCGAGGATCTCACTGCCTCATCTCCTCCTAATCTGATGCCCTCTTCTAACTAGGTGAAGCTAAAAAAAATTATTCCAGGAACCCTACGCCTCTACCAACGTTTCCGTACTCCTGACCCCATCCAGCGCGTTAATCGCTTCCGTGAGTTTCCTGATTTCTGAATAGTCGTTGGACTCCACAAAGACGACGAGATCGTACCTTCCGTAGGATACATACGACTTTCTCACTCCACGCAATTTTAGAGCGGCACGCATTACGTTATCCGTTTCGACAGGGACGGTCTTTATCAAAATGCAGGCGTTGAGAGTCAAAGTTCTCAAGCCTCTACTTCCGGCATCGTCTCTGTAAACACAATGCCCGCTATTCTATTGACCTTCAGAATTGACCTTCCAAGCTCTTTGTATTCAATAGCTTCGATGTCGGCCACGATGTCGTAGCGGCCCAGGACCGGAAAAGCTCGTTTCACGCTCGGTATCTGACCCAACTTCTTCACGACGTCTTGGTACTTTCCCTTCTCCGTTCGGATTAACATGCACCCCGAAATCATGGAAATCCGTTTGAGGAGCTAGGCAATAAATCTCTCTGGTTCGCGGTATCGTTTGGAGGTTTCTAGCTTTTCATTACTTTTATTGCAATGCAACAGCTCAGGATCCAGATAATTCCTCAAATGGTACATAGTCTAAGTCAAATCCAAAATGCCGGGGCCCGAACAATTTCAGACCCTCAGGACTTCGCCAGATCTTATCTACACTAGCACCCAAGACAACGACGTTTGCGTCTTTCGCCAGTTTGTCGTTCGTTATTCCCAAACCAGTACCTGGTTCGAGAAACATGATTAGATCAGGCGGCATCACGATTGGTTTTCCATCTTTCCAGCACATTATGTGCTCATTCATGATCCAGCTTTTGAGTTCCATTCCCTCCCATTTGCCTGCGCCCCGAACGCGAGCATCGCCAACTAGGAAACCTTTCTCGTTCTTCCAGGCGTAGTCGGAAACAGTTCCTTCAAAGATTCTCCGACAATTGGGAAGTCTCCTTGAAATCGCGTCCACTACATCAAAATCTTTCTCCTCTACGGCTTCCCTTCTCGCCTTACCGATCTCCATGGATTTGGAAATCGTACCCCGTACAACGCATCTCTTAGCTTGGGATACTGAGAGAGGAGTATCGACGACTGCCACATGACCCCCAGAAACAACACTTGCATATCTCGCAATTGCTTCGTAATCATCAATAGAAGCATATTTTTCAATAATAATCTCGTTACCGGAATCACTTACGATTGCTGAGGGTATCATCGGAAGGCCAAAAATGTGGACAGTACTTTGGTGAAGCTCTGGCGCGGCCCTTCCTATTAGGTCACCATCTACCGTGGGAATGCCTAGTTTCGCCGCAATTGCTAGAGAGGCAGCCGTGTTGGCTCCTCCCAATTCGGCTGGGATGGTACCTGCTACTCTTTTTCCCAGCTTCCCTTCAAGAAGATGTAACGCAGTGGCCATCGCATCCTCTATGACAGGTTTGGAGATTACGTTGTTCGGCTGGGCTACCGACCCGACGAAGTAGGGGCTAACGAGTAGATCATCTGGTTGTAGTTCGTCCAGAGACACCAAGATGAGGCTCTTTCCGGCGTCTAACTGTTCTTTGAGCGAATTTCGGCCCTGCTCCGGGTTGCCTCCTCCGCCAACCCCGAGGATAGTAGTACCTGTTACGAGGTCTTCGACGTCAGCCAGAGATAGTTTCCTCATTCTATTCGGATCAACATTTTCATATCATTAAGATGGGCTATCGTTTTTAGTCTAGTTAACGGTGCTTGGTAGATTAGAAGATCCCCTTGTATACAGGTGAGCAGAGGCAGGTTACGGACCCGTCTCCTTTTTGAAACCTCGACAAATTAACTTCCTCTGGTTCGTAACCCGCCTGTATGAGCTTGCTTCGAGAACGAGGAAATCCGCTGGGCATTAGAACTTTTTTATCTCCTAGGTACAGGACGTTTGCAGCGTAAGACTCTTCTGTTGGCACATTTACGAAACTGAAGCCGGGGAATGACAGCGGATTCACCAGTTCAGGAGCAACCAGTATTGTTCGATTGCTGAGGTACGTGCAGGCTCCAAGAAGATGCTTTAGTTGAGTGCTCACAGGTATCACGGTTATTCCCTTCAATACTCTAGCTAACTGATCAATACCGATCATGTTAGAGCGGCCAGATTCCCCTGCAAAAAGCCCATGGGGCGTTATGAGAACGTCGCCTCCTTCCAAAGTCCCGGGTTCTTCGATGAATCCTATTTCTCCTATACGTTCAGAGTCAATAGCTTTCAGATCGTTTGCAAACACTTCAGCTTCGCCCCGACGAGACAGCTCGCCAAATCTGGCAATGACAGATCTCGAAGAACCGAGTATTCCGGGATCCTGGACAAAAATCGAATCAGGAAACTCCTCTAAGGGCTTCAATTCAATCACTTTGATCCCTGCGGCCTTTAGC
Organism: Nitrososphaerota archaeon; assembly: GCA_027886785.1. The sequence continues at coordinate 3,729 of JAPCJV010000282.1, forward strand.
AAAGAGATGTA
>JAPCJV010000283.1 GCA_027886785.1 Nitrososphaerota archaeon
AGAGATGCAACATTGCGACGTGTTGTGACACATATGCTGCAGATTTACCTAGGATTGCGGCAATCTCGGTATACGTATTTCCGCTCTCGTTTCGAATTTTTTCGATCAGAAGAGCTTTTTCAAGGTCGGAAAAATCCTTTCTGTTAACATTCTCGCAGAATGCCGCGAGCAAAAGATCTGAATCCGAAGATTCAACCACTTCTGCTCTAATTGTCTCCCATCCCAGTTTTTTCGCGGCCGCCAATCTTCTGTTACCGAAAATAACTTGGTACATCCCCGGTTTCTGAGGATGATTTCTTATTCTGATAGGAGATAGTTGACCGTGTTTCTGCAAAGTCGTAAAGACGTCTTCGATGTCTTCGTCTTCTAAACGCAATCGAAAGTTAAGATGTTCAATCTGCTCTACCGGAACGTATCTCAATATTACCTGACAACAGGACAGAGTTACTTAACCTTTCACCCGGGTGAATAGTATTACTATACATTTTCTCGGCTCAGATCCACTCGTTCATGTTTCTTTTTTCGAGGCAACCTGATTTGTAATGCTCTGTAAAACGTCAGATGGAATCTCCGTCGATCTTCCGGTCTCTGTACTTATCATAACGGATACGGATTGACCTTCCGCAAAAAGTACAGACTCATCTTTTGCATTTAGGGCCCTGTATTGAAATCGAACGGCTTTCGGATTCAAGATTTCAACAGACGTCGTCAATTTCAAAGTCTCGCCGTACTTGGCCCCCTTGTGAAATTTTGCAAACGCTTCCGTTGTGGGCAACGCAAGTCCGCGTTGCTTCAAATAGGCAACGAAATTTGATCCAAACCTAGTTTCGAGATACTCGTCTTTAGCCATTGAAAAGATTCGAAAATAGTTACCGAAGAATACGAAACCACCAGCGTCAGTGTCGTAAAGCCTGACCTTATACTCTAGTGAAAATGGAAAATTCGGCGTGAGAGACAATTATTTTCTCTTCGTTAAGATATTGATGCATTCTACGATATTTTTGGTTACCGCGCCCGGAACAAAGACTTCCTTTACGCCTAACTTCTTTAACAAAGGAATATCCTTGTCGGGGATTACACCGCCCATTATGATTGGGATATCAATTCCCCTTTCTTTCATAAGGTCAATCATTTGCTTTGCTACTCTCAGATGAGTCCCTGAGAGGACGCTGATCCCTATTACATCAACGTCTTCGTCGCCAGCGGCTGCAATGATTTCCTCCACCGAACGATGCCTGCCGGTGTAGATGACTTCGAAACCGGCATCTCTTAATCCGAGAGCTACGACCTTCGCTCCGACATCATGGCCGTCCAACCCTATCTTTCCGATCAGAACTCTTGATCTCGCGCTTAAAGCAAAACCACCTCACGCCCCTCACCCATGATTTGCTTCATTGCACTCGCCATTTCTCCAACCGTGGCTCCTGCCGAGATTGCCCTCAGAACATGAGGCATCAAATTTTCGTTTTCTTTCTGACAACCCAATTTGAGATTTGAGAGAGCTGAATTCAATTGCGTCGCATTCCGTGTTTTCTTGAACTCGCCAAGTCTTTTTACAACATTTTTCTCAGTACGCGGATCAATTTGAAACTCGGGGATCGGTTCAAATGATTCTGCTTGGAACTTGTTCTCGCCCACCCTGACAAGCTCACCGGATTCAATCGACCTCTGCCTCCTGTAAGATTGCGACGTGATGATTCTTTGCATGTAACCACTCTTGATAGCCTCCAAAGCACCGCCCATGCCTAGTACGTTGTCGATGATTTCTTCCATTTTCTTCTCGATCTGATCCGTCAGGGACTCAATGAAATACGATCCACCCAGCGGATCTACGGTGCTCATGATATCAGTTTCATCCGCAACTATTTGCTCGGTGCGCAGCGCTACTCTCTGAGCTTCCTCGGTTGGAATAGAGTAAGATTCGTCATAGCACTGGATGTTAATCGACTGTACGCCGGCAAGTGCTGCTGCGATCGCGGATATGGTGCCCCTTACAATGTTGTTGATCGGTTCTGCTCGCGTCATCTGAATCCCGCCAGATCCTACAAAAATTCTCATCATCCACGATTTAGGATCCTTCGCATGATACTTTTCTTTCAAGAGTCTTGCCCAAAGCCGTCGGGAGGCCCTCATCCCGTAGATCATTTCGAAAAAGTTGATGTTGCAGGAAATATCCCACGTCGAAATGAAATAAGCAAAATCATCAATATTCAGTCCTCGTCTCAAAAGCTCCTGAATGTATTCAATCGCGTTGCACATGCTGAATGCCATGGATGTGGCGAAATCAGCGCCGGCTTCCTGAAGATGATAAGAGCAAATACTCAGCGGTGCCCAACGCCCCATATTTCGTGCAGCGTACTCCATGACATCACATGAAACTCGTACTGATTCTTTGATCGGAAAAATCCACGTACCTCGGGAGATGAACTCCTTCAGAATGTCATTCTGGCATGTACCCCAGAGCTGATCTGGTTTCAATCCCCTTCGCATGCCTTCGACGTAGTGGAAACCGACCATGAAAATGGAATTGGCATTCGCCTGGAGAGAGATACTCGTAGTATCCATGGGTATTCCGTCATACAGGACTCTGTAATCCTCCTTGTTGCAGATTGACGCCCCGACGCGCCCGACTTCTCCTTCGACGAGGGGATCGTCGGGATCGAAACCCATCTGCGTCGGCAAATCATTTGCGAGGCTCAGCCCTGTCTCTCCGTGCTCCAGAAGGTACTTCCATCTACGGTTGGTGTCTTCGGCTGCGCCCCAGCCGCTGTAATGCCTCATTGTATACTGTCTCGTCCTATACATTAGAGGGTAGATCCCTCGCGTGTACGGGAACTGACCAGGAAAGCTTAGTTTCTTTTCGTAATCCGACTGCCTAAAATCCAAGGGAGAATAAACCGGTTTGATTTCAATCCTGGAATCGGAATAATATGCTGGTTTCAGCTCCGGTGTTTTTTCTTTGGCCTTTTTGACAGAAGTTTCATTCCATTTCTCGAATGAAGCTTCTAGGTCGGTTAGGTCATCGCGCAAATCGAATTACCTTCATCAAAACCGACTAGATGCTATTTATCCGTTCTTCAGTTCGAACAGAAATGTTCGAAGTGATCTTCCTAGGATTTTGATTTTTTTCTTTCGTTTTTGTACGAGCGAATAGATCTAAATCGATAATACTTTCTTGCAGTTCGCAATCCGATCTTTTGATTGTCGAGATCCCGTTTTACCTGCTCGGGACTGCGTTCTCTGGGATTCCCGAATCCCCCGCCCCCCGTAACAAACCATTTCAACTTTGTTCCGGGTTTGATTGGATAGATTCCAAAGTCCGCGGTCTGCGTAACCCTGCCTGATGGATCGATGATTTTTCCAAAACTCTTCAAGTTCGGTGAAAGTCCTCCCTGAAGACCCGAAGGGACCAGAGTTTCCCCGTAAACCACCACACTGGCATTCTTTGCGTACGAGATCCATTCGGATTTTACTCCCAGCCCACCACGCCATTTTCCGGGCCCGCCGGAATCAGTTACGAGTTCGTTGGCTTCCACTCGAATAGGATCCTGGGATTCCAGGAACTCGATGTCCTGCGAGGCGACACCGCCTGCGTTTCGTAGCAGTCCCAGATGATCCCATCCATCACACCCTAATGATGCTCCCGAACCACCCTTTCCAGCAAAGAAAGCGATATCGACAAAAGTTGTCTCCGTCCTTGGATCGATGCCGGTTAAGATGGGTCCATACCATCTACAC
>JAPCJV010000284.1 GCA_027886785.1 Nitrososphaerota archaeon
ATTCAAGAATACGGAAATACTTCTTTGGAAAGTAGTGGCTGTGGAAATCGATTGTCTCGAGATTCTTCAAAGTATCAGATCCCCGTAGAGTAAAATAGATAAGACCATCATCTCTCGCGATAACTCCAAGGCCTATGAAAATCGTTCCCTGCTATTATGCCGGAGATAAGATGCCCTGGGCGAATTACGTCGCATCTGGAAACCTCATTTTTCTATCAGGTGCCGAGGGAAGAAATCCGAACAAGAAACAGGAGTACCCGGCGCTGATTGAACCCAAAGAAAGCCCGGTTCCACCCACCGTCGAAGAGGAGACGCTGAACATTTGGAAGAAAATCAAAGAGAGGCTCGAAGACGCAGGAACGTCTCTGGAAAATATTATTGTAATCAATTACTATGTTCAGAAAAGAGACTACTGGCACGACGCGTATCGTGTCATGGAGAAGTTTTGGAAGGAGAACTGTCCGGATATTCTGGAGAGGCCGCGCGCTGGTACGCTTCTAACTGAGATCGGCCTCGACCGAGCAGATATGAAGATCGAAATCGAAGTAATCGCCGAGCTTCCTAAAAAATCACGAAGGAGGACCGCTGGATCGACGAGAAGTTCTAAGAGGAGAAAGTGATTGTTTCAAACAGGACTGATCGGATTCGGGGGATTATTTCCGAAACGCAAGACGAATTGAAAAATTCAGAGCCTTTTTTCTTGTGTTCGCTGAATTTTTTCCCAGATCCTTTGCTCTGTCAATGGCATTTGATCAATAGTGATTCCCAGAGGGATTAATGCATCCTCGACAGCGTTAGCGATTGCCGCCGGAGTCGCCATGCTTCCACTTTGTCCAGCGCCCCTGAACCCGATTATTGTTGAAGGGGAAGGAGTCTCGACCCGAATTATGTCGATCGGAGGAATCATTTCGGCCGAGGGGATGATATAATCCATGAACGAACTCGTCAGCAGTTGTCCTTCCTTGTCGTAGACTAGCTCTTCGCATAGTCCCGCGCCTATGCCCTGAGCGATACATCCATGAATTATGCTGTCGACTATAGCTGGATTGATCACAAATCCAGAATCGTGCGCGATGACATACCTCAAAATCTTTGTAGATCCAGTGGATGGATCTACCTCTACAGCCGCAATGTGCGCAGAATTACTATAAGTCGGGCTTTCGTTTCTTCTACCTTGCGCGTCTTGCGATATGACATTTTTGGGATCGAAAACACTAATGAATTCGAGTCCAGGTTCCATGCCCGGCGGTAACTGATCATTTCTGTAGTAAGCGATTCTTCCGATTTCAGCCAGGCTCATGAAAATCGAAGGGTTCTTTGCTGAAAGGACTTTGCCACCTGAAAGAATCAGCTCCTCTTCTGGTATGGTCAGCAGATGGCTCGCTATCCTGATCGCTTTTTGCCTAATTTTCTGGGCAGCCAAAATTGTGGCGGTCCCGGCTGCTACTGCTGATCTGTCGGACCAAGTACCGAGACTGTAGGGGGTAGAACCCGTGTCGCCGTGCACTATAGTCACGTCTTCAAAAAGAATTCCAAGCTGATCCGCTGCGAGCTGTGAGAGTATAGTTTCGTGCCCCTGCCCATGCGGGCAAACACCTGTGTAGACGGTAGCCCTCCCTGAAGGGTCGAGCGCCATCCTTACCGGCTCATACCCGGGCAGGCCTTGAGTTTTGCTCGCGCTGAGACCAGAGGGTCCGATAGAAGATGAAATCCCTATTCCGACAAACCGGCCCTCTTCTTTGGCGAGTCTTTTCTGTTCCTCCCTCCATCGTTTGTAATCAAAGAAGGCGAGGGCCTTCTGCGTGCATTCGACAAAGCTGTTGTTGTCCAAGTACATCCCTGTAACACTAGTGTACGGAAAATCTCTGGGCTTGATCATGTTCAGATATCTTATTTCGGCGGGATCAATGCCAAGCTTACGAGCAGCAATTTCCATAACACGCTCCATCACGAAAGCGCCGACAACCCGACCAAACCCCCGGACCGCGCCAAAGGGTGCCTTGTTAGTCGCAATGCAGGACACGTCCACCGAGTAGTTTGGAAGATCGTATTGACCAGGCAAATAGTACCACGAATGTGTGACTGGTTCAAAACCGCCGATGGTGGTATAGGCACCGATGTCAGCCGTTACCTTGGTTCGTAAGGCAAGGAATTTGCCGCTCTTTGAGAAGCCCGCCTCTATATCATGGACGAGCTCGTGGCAATGCACGGATGAGAGTAAATTTTCAGTCCTCGTTTCGATCCATTTGACCGGCTTCCCGGTTTTCATCGCAAGTGCGCAGACCATCACGTCCTCCGGAGTTCCAGCAGTCTTGATACCAAACGCACCGCCCACGTCGGGCGCTATCACATGCATGCGATTTTCCGGAATCCCCAATAGCGTCGACGTGATCGACCTGAATCCGTGCGCCATCTGGGTTGCGCTCCACACAGTGAGCATTTGATCGAACGGATCGTAACTAGCAAGGATTGCTCTGGGCTCGATAGGTGTTCCGGTGTAACGAGAACTCTTGAAGGTTTCCGAAAACACTAGATCGGCTTTCGAAAGGGCGTCGATGGCGTTTCCAAATTCATGATTGTAGTGGAGATAGACGTTATCGCCCCAAGCTTCATGGACAAGAGGAGCATTCGGTTTCGTGGCGTCGCTCGCGCTCGCGACAACGGGTAAAGGATCGTAATCTACATGAATTGATTCGAGACCATCCTCAGCAAGATAACGATCCCGCGCCAAAACCACCGCCACCGGTTCGCCCGAGTACCTCACCTTGCCTCTTGCAAGCGCGTGCCGAGTATACGGCTTCATGCCCACGATGTGTGGTGTGATAGCTGTCCAATTACCGTCGCTGCCTATCAGGACGCTCTCCACCCCTTTTGTTGTTAGAGCATCCGATGGATCCACGTTCTTCACAATCGCGTGGGCGTAAGGGCTTCTTAGGAAAGCGGCGTAGAGCATGTGCGGAAGTTGAATGTCATCGACAAACGTACTGCGGCCTGTGAGAAATCTTGGATCCTCCTTCCTCTTCAATTCAAGACCGCTATACATAGTTCGTTACTCACTGTTGGAACCAATTAAGATATCCCGTTTTCTTACTAAGAAATAGTCACACTACGCTGGGAAGAAATCTGATTTCAAGTGGTTTCACTTTTCCATGGTTACAATCGGTGACATCATCGGCGCAGGAGCTCACCGCGACAAGGCAATCCATCTCCGACCTCAAATCGATATAATCACCCGGCTTGGAAGCCGCTGGTTTGATGACCGGCGAATTTGATTTCATGTCGTACTCTACATCCATGAACAGGCTAAACGGAGCCGGGATCTCAAAGGTTCTGAGATCGACACCCTTTTTGAATAGTGCCTCCGTAAGATTTTCAATACATCCATCCCTCTTGCCCACCTTCAATATTTTTTCGTAGGCGAAAGTGCTGCAACCGGGAAAGGTGAGGTCGTGTATTCCCACCTTATCTTCAAGTATCCTCAACATGGGATTGTTCTTGTTCGAATAGACAGAATCTCCCACCGAAATCCGATACTTCCAGTTATTGATTCTGGTGCGGCTCTGATCTAGTTTTTCTGAGAGATCTTTTTCGTTGAGTGCAATCAGATCAGCAACCTGCCCTCCCTGGATATCGATAACTCGAAAAGACTTACCACTTTTCACACGGAACGCTATTGCCCTTCCCGCGGGAACCTGCAATACCGACGCGGTCATTGTATATTAGATCTCA
>JAPCJV010000285.1 GCA_027886785.1 Nitrososphaerota archaeon
GGGCAATTGGTCGATCTGCGAAAATCTATGCTGTGGATGCAAGCCCGACCATGCTGAAAAATCTGGTCCAGAATCTAAGATCCTCCATCCCTGACGAAATTTTCAAAAAAGTTTTGATGATTAATGCAGACGTAAATAAAACAACCATTCCAGACGGCGATGTGGGACTGGTTCTTTTCGCACAGATTCTGCATGACATTGAGGATCAAAAAGGATTCTTTGACGAAATAAAGAGAATAGCCAATCTGGAATGTCGCTTCGTCAACATTGACTGGCACAAGACTGAAACTGCAGGAATGGGTCCGCCTCTGGAAATTCGCTTGTCAGAAAATGAATCCCGGCAAATTCTGAAACAAAATGGATTGAGAGTAGTGCGCGCCCTAAATGCTGGCCCCTATCATTACGGCCTTGTTTGCAAAAGAAGTTGAAGCGCCGGGGGTGGGATTTGAACCCACGAGACCAAATCGGTCACAGGCTTTCCGTTACACAAGATTTGTCAGGTTTGTTTTACCTAAAATCTTGATTGAAGCCTTTGGTTCCAGGCGTACGCAAATTCCTTCGAGATTTGTTCTCTACAAAGGAAACTGCGCCCTACCAGGATTCCCGCACGCTCTTCTCCATTTCTGCTAGTTTTTACGTGCACTAGGCGACCCCGGCCTTATTGCGCTTTTTAGACCCTCCCTTCCGCGGGAGTATATTTCTATCTTTTTTTACTCCGAGGAGGTTCGATCTTCTTTCTCCAAGCTGTCCAGAATGGAAGCTCGCAAAAGGGTTTCCGATATTTCTTCTGCTTCGAGTACTTCATTCTTGGATTTCCACATTTTGGGATAGGTCCCGGGATTCATGATGACGCGTTTTGTGAGAGCGGCCAATCCATGCTCTTGCGATGTCAACTCGTTTTCACTTAGTTGAGTTTCCGAAATTGCGACTAGTTCCCCTTTTCCAGTGGTAATTCGCACGATTTCTCCCTTCTCGACGCCTCCCGAAAAAGAAACGATTCCTGGAATTGCAAGCTGAGCTCCCTGACAAATAGATTCCACTGCGGAGTCCTTAATCCTGATTTGTTTGAGGAACGATACGGCAAACTCTACCGGTCTTACTAGCTCTCGAAGTTTTGACTCATCTCCGGATTCCTTGAATATCGCATGGGCTTCATGGAGGTCGTGCAACCTAACAAGATCTGTTTCGTCCAGATGACAGACCCGGGTGCGCCTAAGTTCTGCCATGGTCGCCCCAACAGCGATGACTTCACCTATGTCATAGACGAGCTTTCTAATGTACGTTCCAGCTTCGCATACAATCCGCAATAACAGCAAGTTGCCCTGTTGTTCCAAGATCTCCAGTTCGTAGATCGTCCTTGTCCTAGTCACCCGCTTCACTGAGGATCTCTGAGGAGGTTTCTGAAAGATCGGACCTACGAACTGCTTGATCGTGTTGTACAGCATTTCCTTCGGGATGGAATCGTGAATTCTCGCAACGCAGAGGTATTCTTTGGGCCCTAGCAAAAGCACTGAGAGAGCTTTGGTAGAGTCTGCCAGACCGATCGGCAGAATTCCCGAAACCATTGGGTCCAGAGTTCCTGAATGGCCGGCTCGCTCTTGTTCAAACATCTTCCGTACCCAGGCCACCACTTCGTGGCTGGTGGGTCCCTGGGGTTTGTCCAGAACTATGAAGCCATATCGTAAGTAATCCTTGATTTTTCTATCTTCGGGCTTGTTGCCGTACTTCGAGTTCGATTCCTCGGCGGGTCGGATTGAAACGAGCTCTCTTTCGTTGGCAAGTGCAGCTTCTTTCGTGAATCTCTGAAGCTGAGTAATAGTCAACGTCGACATTGTTATTCTCCGACCGGGTCATCAGGTAAAGATCGGGCGTACTCTTCAACGATTTTCGTCGAAGCTTTCGCAACCTCTTGAGCAGTCATCTTATTCGTATCGATGATATAATGAAAGGGCGTAAGATCCTCTCCAAAGCAGATCCCATACAAACTTTTGTAGACTTTCTTGTTGTCCCTGTCCCTTTTCCGTATAATGGATAATGCTTTGGATTTAGAGATTCGATCGCGCCCCGCCAGCCGCTCGGCTCTCTTTTTTTGGGACGCGTGAAACCAGAGTTTCAGCCCGTCGTCTTTCACAAGCCACGGCATCGGGTAGCTTGTCATGACCACGTTCCCTGATTTTAGATATTTCATAAGCCTGCGATCCACTTCCTTGTCGAAATCCGGATTTTTCTTCCTTTCAGAGATAAACGCCATCCCCGCTTCCGTATCCCACCATTCGGGCCCAGATAGTGCGTATCCTTGCTCGATCGCCATCTCTTTCAGCATGTCCCCGCCAGCCACGTGTTTCAATTTGTACTTTTCGGCGATCGCATTGGCCGCGGTTGTCTTTCCCACAGAGGGCATTCCGGAAATGACCACGGAGATTTTTTTCTCTTTCTTTGATGTTTTAGCCAAGCCGACAAGCTCCCTTCTAAAACTAGTCTAATGATTTCTTCTCGTTTTCTTAGGAGGTCCCGCGCCGGCTAACTATTTTTCAGCAAGATAATTAGGGCGTTCGGGAATAAGGCGACCCTAATCCATACTTAATCCGAAGAGACGCGTGACTATTCCCTGGAACGTAAATGAGCAAACAAAGTACCACCAAAAGAAGGGGATTTCTAGCGAAGGACCGTAGTTGAACAATTGGAAAGGTACTGGGCCTACAGCGAGAATGGAGTTTTTGAGAAAACTGCTCACCAGATAATAAACCCCAATTAACGGCACCGCAAAAAGCAAGGTGGGTTTCAGGTTGTCCATGCTCATCTCCGCTTGCATCTTCTGCATCTGCTGCTGTTTTCTCTTGAGTTTCTCGAGTTTTTGTTTATCTCCTGCCTTCTGAGCAGTGGAGAGTTCTGCGCGAAACGCTTTCATCTCAGCATTTACTCTGCGCATTTTATCGACGTTTGTGAATCTCCTCCTCCCCAAGGCGTAGAGACAGTTCACTCCAAGTGCTTCCAGCACGACGAGGAATGTTTGAGAAATCGCGATGGTGTCGGCTCCGTAAAGAGCAAGACTGGGGAATAGAGCGAAAAGTGCCCCAAAAAGCACAGTATTATCGATCTCCAGAGATCAGTTGGAAAACACCGAGTTGATTATGCTTTGGGCTGCTTCCTCGATCCTCCCGGTGGAATTTCGCACGACCAGGGCGGGACAACCACAGACCAAGCTGGAAGCAAAGAGGTAAGTCTTAGCAGCGTCCATCTCCAGTTCCAGAGTTTCTTTATTCACTTGATCTCTGCTCCGGGTCGTATCATTTTCCCGGCGGGACATGATCTCTTCAAGGGACGCCCATACCAAGACTAAATGAGTGGGGTCGAGAGCGCGGAGTACATCGAGGGGCATACCGGGCCAAAAACCTTCTCGCGTTGCAATGAAGAGGTGCGTGTCGATGATAATGAAAGGGGTGTCCAATCTGGAGATCTTTCTCGCCGCGTAAATCTGCAATTGTCGTTGATCCTCTACGGGCAATTTGCGCATCTGATCTCTAGACTTTAGACCAAAGAGCCGGGTCGCCTCTTCCATCATGGTGGTTCCGTAGTTTACGACCTCCGTTTTTTGATCCTGCTCCCTCATCAGTTCTACTACTTTTTTTACAACTGTACTTTTGCCCACCCCGGGAATGCCGACGATGACCACGCGGCGGTTTTTCTCCTGCTGCGAAGTTTTTGCAACTGGCGGAGAGGAA
>JAPCJV010000286.1 GCA_027886785.1 Nitrososphaerota archaeon
CAGAGTAGAAATCGTGTCAAGGTCGCCCGTGGAAATTAATGCGGAAGCCGAGATCGAAGTCGCCAGTGCGATCGACAGCGCCCCCTTCATCCCCCCAAGCATGGCGACGTTTCTCCATTTTACGGGTATCTTTCTTTCAGCAGTCTTGGATAGCCTGTCAAAGAGCGTCAGTATCGGGTATACTGTTGCGGCTCTGGCAATCAAAACGGCGGCGTAGGCAACGAGAATGAGCTCAACCGATTGGGAGAGCTTCAACAAGTCAGTCCTGAGACCAATGTAGAGGAAGGCAATGGAGTTTCCGACAAAAGCCGCAATTTCCCAGAATATCCTGATCGCCTCCCTGTTAGAGGGTTTGATCGCGGTCTTGACCGTGAGATTCCCGAAGTACAGACCGACGACGGAGACCGCAATTAACCCTGAAAAACCAAAAGTCGTCGCCGTGACGTAAGATCCATAAACTACCGTAATAGTCAATATGGTCTCAGTCAGGCGGTCCGAAAATAGACTCGTCAATAATTCGCCCGTCAGAGAGACCAAAAGACCGACAGCGATTCCTCCTCCGAAGACCCAGGCGAAATTCGCAGTTGCTGTGAGGAGCGGAAGCTGTGTAGAGGCGATGGAACCCAAAATTATTGAGAAAAGGATGATGCCAGTTGCATCGTTGAACGCAGCCTCGGTGTCCACGAGCGCAGAGAGTTTGGATGGGACGTTCAGCCTACGAAACAGCTCAAGTACGGTCGCCGCATCTGTGGGGGATATGATTGCCGCAAACAAAAATGAAAGGTAAAACGGAAGTCCGATCAATTTCCAGAGCAATACCCCTCCGACAACTGTGGCTATTACCACTCCTATAGTAGCAAGGATCATAGCCGGTCTGAAAACTGATTTGAGATCGCTGGATCTAACATGCGTCAAAGCCTCGAAAATGAGCGGTGGGACGACCAGCCCCACAAAGAGTCCACCGTTCTGTCCACCGTTCAAGCTCAGAGTGTAGGATTTAATTTGGGCGATGGCAGTCTCGAAGACCCCCTGTCCGAACAGGAAACTGTTTGATAGAATGACCAGAAGAATTCCGATCATGAGCAGAGCCAGAGTGTATGGAAGTTTCAAACGGATCGAGATGAAGGAGGCGACCAGAGTTATCACCAGAAAAATAGTGGCGAATAGCTCCAGGGAAAGCAATTCAAATCGGAGAGTTTGCCGCCTTAAATGTAAAGCTTCGCGATGATCCCGAAAACTGCGATTTGAAAAGAACCAGAATTAATTGGCCTGGGACGTCTTCCCGGACCAATCAGTCAGAATTGCTCAAAGTTAAACATGGGTTTTTTGATTTTGAAAAACGACGAGGTTGACCAATGAAGAAAATCAGGAAAGGAAATTTCCCGATATGAACAAGAGTCTCTCATCGTTCACGTGGAGTAAATCTATCCTAGTTATGAATCCCAATAGCAAACTATCGGGAATCGCTATACAAAAATTGGAAACGGAAAAAATCTGTAAAAACGGGAAAAGATCTTTTTCTCATTATCATGATTGTTTCTCCGCGTCCACTTTGTTCGGAGTGCAACGGCTCGTGTCACTGTCGTTGCTGCAACGGCAGAGGAGCTATTTTCAGTGTCCTCAATTCGCAAAATGTGCTCGACCTGGTACCACGGGTTGTCGCATGTGAACGATGTTATGGATGGCCGCAAAGCGAGGAAGCAGGATCTGGCATCTGCGGCGCATGTAGAGGAACAGGCTATCGCTGATTCGCTCACGAAGCAAATCCAGTGGAATGCAAACTTGGGTTGAGCAAACTGTTGATACGGGGGCTCAGTGCGTGCACTTCGCCCTCATTTCTCTACGATTTTTGGGACAATCCGGCCGACGGGTTCACAAATAAATGCAACTAGCTCCGTAGAAAGCAGCAATACCCTGATAGATAGTCGAGGCTTTGAAGTGCTTTCTACTGTTTCTGCAGTCCCACGTTGAAGAGTAGTTCGTACTTTCCATCGGCCTTCCTCTCTTTTTTCCAATTCAATTCATTTATCTTGTACATTCCTTTCAAAGTGGTTCCATCGTCTGTCAAAATTTCAATTTCTTGCGTACGGCCTTCTCTCAACTTGTACAGATCTTCTTCAGTCTCCTTTAGATCTTTTTCTGATTGCACTCGGCCGCGAATCCCAATCGAGCCGCCAGCATATCCAGTGATGGAATATTGAGCCTGTTCACTCTTTGCGAATACGACTTCGCCTATCTTGACAAACATTTTCTAGATCGAACTGTAGTCAAAATTTACAAATCTAGACAGGTAGCAGAGAAGCTATCTCGCTATCACAACTATGATCTTTCCGTTCGCCTTGTCTCTTATGTTGATTTGCTGGGGATGAACAGAGTAAACAACGAATCCCAGGCAATCGACGAGTTGCGGGGTTACACCAGAGCTCGACTTTCCAGCGGTTCCTTCAGAAATCAAGAGGTTCATCGCGCCCCTGCTTTTTGGCACTCCGTCCCTAGAGATCGCGCGCATCACGTCCGGTTCGTTGTAGAATTTTGCTCTTTGGGCAATGTCCACGGCGGTGCTGCTTGACATACTATAGCTTACCATTCCCGTAGTCGTCCCCTTGAGATATAAACCAACACCAGCCAGGGATCCATTTTTTGTCTATAGCCCTCAATTGCGATTGGCGCTGACTCTTACTTTGTACGCCGAGTGGCTTATCGATAGTATGAAACTGCAAGCCTCTCGGGTGGCTTGCCGTCCCGCGAGGAGCGCACTTTCCTAATTGCATCCTCGAAATGGGCCATCGTGACGATGGCTTCCGAGACATGTTTCCTCGCGTCTTCGGGGAGCGGATAGGCCGAGATGAACGCTTGGAGAACGAGGGACATGGCAGTATTGACGACGACCACGATGTCTGCGCCGCTCAATCCATCCGTAAGCTCGGCGAGTCGATCTAGCTCTATACCGGCGACCAGCGGTTTTCCGTGCGTGTGGATTTCCAGAATCTGCCTTCTAGCATTCCGATCTGGCTGCGGAATGAACAAAAGCTTGTCAAAGCGCCCTGCCCTAAGTATTGCCGGATCTAGCATGTCCATTCTGTTAGTCGCAGCGAGAACCACCACTCCACTAAGCGATTGGATTCCATCCAATTCTGTCAAAAGCTGGCTAACGACTCGTTCGCTAACCTGACTGTCTCCGCCGAGGCCTCTGACAGGGGCCAGTGAATCTATTTCGTCGAAGAAGATAATGCACGGAGAAGCTTGTCTTGCTCGTCTAAACACTTCTCTAATCCCTCTCTCAGATTCGCCCACCCATTTCGACAGTAGTTCCGGACCACGGACGCTGATGAAATTTGCCTCACTTTCAGTTGCTACGGCTTTTGCGAGAAGTGTTTTACCGGTTCCAGAAGGCCCATAGAGAAGTATGCCCTTGGGCATGCTGTATCCGATCGTATTGTACAGATCGGGATACTTCATTGGCCACTCCACTGCCTCTTTCAATTCTTTTTTGGTGCTATCTAGCCCGCCAATGCTAGCCCAGCGAACGTCAGGAGTCTCAACGTACACTTCTCTCATCGCGGAGGGCATGATGTCCTTCAGAGCGAGTTGAAAATCGTCCTTGGTTACTTGCAATTTGGCAAGAAATTCTGGAGTCAATTTGTCTTCCTCCAGCTTAAGATCGGGCAGCACGCGCCTCAGCGTTTTCATCGCAGCCTCC
>JAPCJV010000287.1 GCA_027886785.1 Nitrososphaerota archaeon
CCAGAAGATACTTCGCACATGCTGGTCGAGCCCATTCAGGGAGATGGTGGGGATGTCGTCCCGCCTCCCGGATATTTTGAAAAACTGAAACGCATCTGCTCGAAAAATGGGATTTTATTTGCGGTTGACGAAGCCAAAACCGGACTGGGGAGAACCGGAAAAATGTTTGCGATGGAGCACTCGGACGGGATCGTACCTGACGCGATCGCGTTGGGGAAGGGGGTCGGGGGTGGAATACCCTTGGGCGCCCTAATTGCGCGGAGGGAATTGCTCGATACGGCGTTTGTGGCTACGTCCTTTTCGGGGAGCGCGATTGGATCCGCGGCCGGGCTGGCGCTGATCAATATTATAGAAAGAGACAAGCTCGCCGAACATGCTGGAAAAATGGGTGAACGCATTCTTTCGCGATTGAACGAGATGAAGACAAAGCACAGATTAATCGGCGATGTCCGCGGGAAGGGTCTTGTGATCGGTGTCGAGCTTGTGAGTGACCAGAAGAAAAAGACTGCCGCAAAAGCAGAGGCGCTAGAAACTGTCAGGCAGGCGTGGAAGCTGGGGGTATTATTGACCCTCGTAGGCCCTGAACACAACGTCATCGAGATGACTCCGCCTCTGAATATTTCAGAAGAAGACGTGGATTTCGGAATAGATTGCTTCGATCGCGCGTTGAGCATTGTGGAACGTGCATCCTGATTTGATATGAATCAGAATTGAGGGGAGTACCTGCGTGGCAAACCAAGCTATGGAGATTCTGGGGAACCAAGAGCTTCCCAATTTTTCGGAGGTACTGACCGACGATGCCCTTGAACTCGTCGTAAGATTACACAGACAATTTTCGGAGCAACGAGAGAAGCTACTTCAGCAACGCAAAGAGAGACAAAAGCAGTTCGATCTCGGCTTACGCCCTAATTTTCTCGCCGAGACCGCGGAAGTTAGAAATTCTGACTGGCGGGTCGGGTCGATTCCAAAGGACTTGATGGACAGACGAGTAGAAATAACCGGACCGTCTGGAGACACGAAGATGGTGATTAATGCGTTCAATTCTGGGGCCAATGTGTATATGGCGGATTTCGAAGACGCGCAATCCCCCACCTGGGAGAACACCATTCAGGGGCAGATCAATATGAGCGACGCAGTAGAGAGAAAGATCGCTTTCAAATCCCCCGAGGGCAAGGACTACAAGCTGAACGAGAAGATTGCAACCCTCATCGTCAGACCGAGAGGGTGGCATCTTTTGGAAAAGCATGTACTCGTCGACGGCCAGCCGGTTTCTGCATCGCTCTTTGACTTCAGTTTGTTTTTCTTCCACAACGCTCGAAAACTCCTGAATGCCGGCAGCGGTCCGTACTACTATCTTCCCAAGCTGGAAAGTCACTTGGAGGCGAGGCTCTGGAATGAAGTTTTCTCTTTCGCTGAAAAGGAGCTAGGCCTGCCCACTGGAACCATCAAGGCAACGGTTTTGATTGAGACTATCGCCGCTGCATTTGAGATGGATGAAATTCTATACGAATTGAGAGACCACATGGTGGGACTAAATTGTGGCAGATGGGATTACATTTTCAGTTTCATAAAGAAATTTGGAAAAGATCCTTCGCTTGTATTACCAGAAAGATCTCAGGTGACAATGGACAAAGCATTCCTTGCCGCGTATGTCGCCCTCCTCATCAAAACCTGCCATCGGAGAGGCGCATCCGCGATCGGTGGAATGTCCGCTTCCATCCCGGTAAAAAATGACGAACGGGCAAATCAAATTGCATTTGAAAACGTCCGGAAAGACAAGGAGCGAGAAGTGAGAGCCGGACACGATGGAACTTGGGTCGCACATCCGGGGCTTGTTTCGGTTGCAAAGGAAGTATTTGACCGGGGGATGAAGGGTCAAAACCAACTGTCCAATCTCCGGGAAGACGTGCATGTTACCCCCGGGGACCTGTTGCGGGTCCACGAGGGTACGATTACTGAATCCGGATTGCGGACCAACATCTCGGTAGGCATACAATACATCGAAGCCTGGCTCGGAGGCAAGGGGAGCGTTCCGATCAACAATTTGATGGAGGATGCCGCTACTGCAGAAATTTGCAGGGCTCAGCTGTGGCAGTGGATCACCGACAAATCTAACCTGACGGATGGCAGAGTGATCACCTCTCAATTGTGCCTCGAACTGGTAACTCAAGAACTGGAAAAAATCCGTAAGCAAATTGGAGATGCCAGATACAACGGTGGACATTTTGAGCGTGCGAGAACTCTTTTTGAGGATCTGCTTGCAGCGAAAACATTTCCAGAGTTTCTCACCTTGAAAGCGTATGATGAACTGCTTTCTTTAGAGCAAGCAGCGAACAACTGATCGAAATTCTTCTGAAACCATAAATATCTCGCTCTTGCCCGAGCCCTCGATCGTATCCATGGATATCGAAGATTATCACAGCTTCGACTGGGAGCTGAGCTACCTCCCGGGAGTTTCTGGTCTGCAACCTAGATGGTTGAGGTACATGATGAGGCCCAGTTCCGGAACTGGAGCGGAGTTCATGAAATATTACCGCGAAACGGCCGAAATGCTGCGCAAATTAATGCACACCAAAGCGGATCTCATCCCGGTCGTAGGATCGGGAAGGGCCGTCATTGACAGCGTGATCAGCAGCTTCCTGGAGCCGGGCGACAAGGCGCTCTTTATAGATAACGGGTACTGGGGGAGGTACGGCGCAGACCTCATCGCACCGGAGTACGACGTGAAAGCCAAACTTCACACGCAGGATGCGCACGTGCAACTGGATCTGGATAAGCTCGAGAAAGACCTGAAAGAGGAAAAAGATCTGAAGGCGGTGCATCTCGTGCATGTGGAAACAGAAACCGGTGCAATTAATCCAGTAAAACAGATCGGAGATCTCGTAAAGAAACACGTCCCGGATGCTTTGTACATGGTGGACAGCGCCTCTGCATTCCCGGGGAATGCACTCAAAACAGATGAGTGGGGAATCGATGTCGACTACTACGTCTCGCACAAGGGACTGAACGCATCAACCGGAATAAACTGGATTTCAGTAAACGAAAAGGCCTGGCAGAAATTCAATCGACGAAAAACGAGGCCGAGGAGCTGGTACACCTCGATAAAGACCTGGTACGACCAGTGGGTAAAATTTCCCCAGGACGGAAAAAGCCGGCACACGCAAGCGAGCTTCCCGAACATCATACTGCACGCAATTAGGGCGCGGCTCGATCTCATAGAGGAAATGGGAGAGGAAAATTACCTGAAGAAGAACGAAATCGCCGGCCGAGCCATCCGTATGGGAGTGAAGAACATGACGGACCCCAAGAACAAATTGGTCGTAATGGGTCCGTGGTGCCAAAACTGCCCCGGATGCGAAGCGAAGGACCCGAATCTGGCGGGACAGGTGGAAGCGGGCAGGTATTGTTCTGACACGATTCTCGGGGTGATGTACCCCAAAGGTATGGACTCGAAAAAGTTCGGCGATATTTTCACGAACAGGTTCTGGATGGTTGCTCCACATCTGGGTTTTGGTGATTCCAGAGAGGACGGATTGATGTACCAAGAAAATGGGTTCAGGATTGGCTCGATCAAAGAAGATCAGCAGTATCCGCGCAACATTATTGCAATGCTCGTCGCTCTGGGAATGTCCCTGCAAGCTAGCGGAGTGAAAGGCGTGGATTGGGCGAAGGGCGTGGAAGAAGCG
>JAPCJV010000288.1 GCA_027886785.1 Nitrososphaerota archaeon
AGCTAGTTTGTAACTGCGTCAGCTTTCCTTACGGAAAGGAAGACGACTAGCTCCACTGCCCGCGATCTCGTCAGGGAACTTTCGATTAAAAGCTCGATATCGCTTTTTTCAGCTACGCTCTATTCTAACAACATATGCTGAACTCTGACGCCAAGCTTTTTTGCAAAATCAATTTGATTGGAATCCAAAGAAATTAGGCTACTTTTCATCTTCTTCGCAACTGCTAGATAGAGCGCATCATAGATCGCGACGTTGTGCGACTCGGAGATTTCGAAAGCGTCTGATATGATTTCCGATTGGGGAGTTAATTTGATGTTGTTTTGTGCAAGATCTAACATTACTTCGAAGGCACGGTGAGCGGTGGCTTTGTCGGTAATACCCCGTCGTTTCGAAGTGACTATGGCGTTTGCAGATTCGGAGATTATGAGATCGACACTGAATAGTCCCCTTGAAAGAAAGTCTCTCATTTTTTCCCTATTGAGTTCTTTCTCCGCTAGACAATAGGCAACGAGCGCAGACGAATCAATGACCTCTGTCACGATCTTCCCTTACCAGCTTTGCCGCAGTTCCCTTTGGAACTGGACGCACTCCCTTGAGAGTCTTTTCCGCGCGCTCCACCGCCTGCCTTCTCCTTTCTTGTTCTAGGCGGCTCTCGATAAATCCTCTGATTTCCTCGGGCCACTCGATGTTATCTCGCAGGCTCTCCATCTCCTTTTTCGTTTTGGACGAAACCTTAACACTTACGACGGACATAGATGGTTTACCTATTGGTTTACCGAGGTATAAATTATTTGGTAGAACCGATGAGTTTTCCATAGGCGAGCATGATTCTTCGACCAGTAGGTCCTGGATGTGCTCGACCGAAATTCGCGTTCCCCAGATAACGGGCTTCCCAGTTAGAATTTTTTGTCGGGGACAATGTGAGACTTCCGGGGCTGTCCAGGAATCCGACCAAAGTTCGTAGGGGCCCGCCAGCCCTGCCCCGCCGAGGGCGTCGTCATTGAGCAGCCGGGAACTTCTATATACACGAGGCGCGACATAGCGGCCCGTGAAGTCCGCCAAGAGCACCACCGCGACCAACAAGAAATTCAAGGGATTCACGGACGAGGAACGAGCTGCGATGAAGGAGCGCATCCAAGAGGAGAAGGCGGCCGCGGCCAAGGCGGACGGGGAAAGCACCGTGCTCGCGGCGATCGCCGCGATGCAGGAACCGGATCGCGCCCTGGGTAAGCGGCTCCATGCAATTATCAAAGCTAGCGCACCAGCCCTCTCGCCGAGAACCTGGTACGGAATGCCCGCGTATGCCAAGGAGGACAAAGTCGTATGCTTCTTCCAACCAGCGCAGAAGTTCAAGACGAGGTACGTGACGTTAGGCTTCAGCGATGAGGCGAACCTTGACGATGGCCTCATGTGGCCGACCGCTTTCGCGCTGAAGGGGTTGACTGCCGCCGAAGAGGCAAGGATCGGCGCGCTCGTGAAGAAAGCGGTGACCTGAGGACAGAGCTCGCCACTGGGCCCCGCTCTAGGCGGGTCGGATGTGGTGCTCCAGCAGACGAGAACGCGCTGAACAACTTATGGCATCTTTTTAGATCTTAGGCTCGATTTTGATCCATTTCCCAGTTGTACTCGATTCAACTATTGAATCAATAAGTAGCGAATTGATGTATCCGTCCCTGAAAGTGGGCACTGAGCTTGCTGTTTGCTCGCCCATGAAATTATCAAAAAAACTCTTCAGTTCAACCACGAACAAATGATTCCAAGTGAATCCTCCGCCCTGATCCACCCAAAACTTGTCCATGGCCGGATGATTTTTCGAAGTCACTGAAATCGTTCTAAAACCTTCAAGCTGTGGGCTCTCGTCCTTGAAGTAGACTTCTAGCTCTGTCAATCGCTCGAAATTGAAACGAATCGATCCCTCGCTTCCGTGCACTTCAAAATAAAAGAAATCTTTCTTTCCTGCAGCCATCCAACTGGCGTCAACGACCCCAAGGGCGCCGGACTTGAATCTTAAACTCGCAACTGCGACGTCGTCCACGGTGACATGTTCCTTGCGATTCGGATCGTCGTATGCCGGTCGCTCGTGAATTACTGTTTTGGCAGCTCCGCACACCTCGGTGACATCTCCCAAAAGGTAGCAGACCAGATCCAAGACGTGGGAGCCCAGGTCCGAAATTGCGCCATTGCCAGCGAGCCGCCGATCAAAATGCCAGTGAAAAGGAAAATTGGGATCAAGGTATCCATTGAACCCCGATATGATATTCAAATAAGAACAACGAATATTGAATATTTTTCCCAGTCTCCCACTTTCAATCAGACCCTTAGCAAGCATAACAGCTGGCGCAAATCTCACCGTGAATCCGGTCATCGAAGGCAGGTGGGCTCTTGAGGCAAGTTGGTACATCTCGTAGGCTTCGTCAGCATTTCGCGCAAGAGGCTTTTCGCAAATCACGACTTTTCCCTCTTCCACAGCGGCCCTGCACAATTCCAGACGAAGACTTGGAGGAGCGCAATTGTCTATGATGCTGATATCAGGATCTTTGACTAGGTTCTTCCATTCCGAATAGGTGTTTGCGAATCCAAAGTCGCTCGCCATCTCCATAGCCTTATCGGAATCTCGGGCACAAAACCCGGCAAGCTTGGGTGTTGCCACTAGATCGTAGAACAAAGGCAGATTCTTCCAAGCATGTGCATGGACTCGTCCGATTCCATACCCTATAACGCCGACTCCGATTTCCTTTTTCGCCATACATTCTACCTGCCTTTGGGAGAAACTGGGTGCCACTTTCCATCGACAGAAGAAGATACTAACTCATCATTGATTAGGGCGGTCAGATACCCATCGTAAAAAGACGCGCCTATCGGCTCAACACTTTGGGTGTTTTCAACTGCGCTCAAGAAATGGGCTAATTCGGAAATGAAACTTTGCTCGAAACCATAGCTAGAACCCTGATCCGGCCAAAAATGATCCATCAGGGGGTGCGCTTTGCTTGTGCAATAGATCGTACGGTATCCATTAATCGCGAAATCTTTCTCGTCGTGGAGATACACCTCCAGCTCTGCGGGTCGATCAAAGCAAAATCTTAGACTGCCTTTCGTGCCATAGACTTCAAGAGTTAGGTAATCTCGAGTTGAAACGGGCAACCAGGAGACGCTGATATTTCCGATTGCGCCGTTTGCAAAGCGGAGGCATCCCACGATAAGATCTTCAACATCAACAGGAGCTTTCTTGGTACTATCCTCCGGTAAAGGTCTTTCTTTTACGAATGTCTGAGTTGCACCGCACACAGAAACTATTTCTCCGATGATGAATCGCATCAGATCGATCAAGTGGGCACCCAGTTCATTGATCGCACCGTGTCCGGCAATCTCACGCCTAAAGCTCCAAGTCAAAGGAATGTTTGGACTGCTGTAGCCCTCGCCAGTTTCAATATTATAGAAGGTCCCAACAACATGCGTAATCTTTCCCAAGCGTCCGCTCTGAACGAGCTCACGGGCGTACAACGTGGAGGGGAGAAATCTTTTGTTGAACCCGGTCATGTGAACTTGACCTGTTTTATGGGTTTGACGATACATTTCATAAGACTCGGCGGCAGTTCTTCCCAGGGGTTTTTCACAGATCACGGCCTTGCCAGCTTCTGCAGCCACAACGCATGGTTCGGAATGAAGATTCGGAGGGGAACA
>JAPCJV010000289.1 GCA_027886785.1 Nitrososphaerota archaeon
AAGCTCACGATCGCGTTCTTCATTTTTGCTGTCCTGATATCTCTCGCAGCGACAAAGCATCGCGGGCCCTTCAAATCTCCGTGGTTTTGGGGCGCGGGTCTCTTGGTCCTCGCCTTCCTGACTCCGTACGCGATCTGGAATGCAATGAATGGGTGGCCGACGGTCGATTTCTACATCCACCATGGCGGATTGAATGGCAGCGGTCCCATCGGTTTTCTCGCACTGCAGCTGCTGATTATGAATCCCGTGAATCTTCCACTTGTGATTGCTGGATTGGTGTTTTACCTTAGGCGTCCTGCGGGCAGTCAATTTAAGCTCCTGGGCGTGGCATACATCGTTCTCCTGATTGTGTTTGCCCTAACGAACGCAAAACCCTACTTCATTGGCCCCATGTATCCGTTTCTTTTCGCAGGGGGTTCCCTTCTATTTACAGCAGCTACCAGTCGCAGGTGGGTATGGTGGCTTACCAGAAGGGTGTTTCCTGTGGTTCTGGTCGGATTTACGATCTTTTTTGCTCCCCTGCTCATGCCTGTTCTTCCCCCTGCCACCTACGCGAGTACTTACGGAAGTCTGAGCGTACTCGGCAACAGCGCTGCTGCGCAGAACACTGCCGGCGTGTTTCCCCAATATCTGGGCGATCGCTTTGGCTGGGACACCATGGTCACGACAGTGTCGCAGATCTACCACAACCTACCAAGCCAAGAACAATCACAGGCGTGCATCTTCGCGTCCAATTACGGAGAGGCAGGGGCTCTCATCTTTCTTGGAAAGCAGAATGGTCTTCCGCCGGTGATCAGCGGACACAACAACTTTTACATCTGGGGGCCGGGGCCCTGCGTGGGTAAATCATTATTCATTACTGTGGGGGCGTCGCTCTCCGATCTCCAGTTTCTCTTCGGCAACGTGACGCAAGTTGGATTGATTACCTGTAGTTACTGCATGGGCTCGGAGAACGACCTTCCAGTGTACCTTGCGAGCCAGCTAAAAGGAACTTTGCAGGATATTTGGCCTCAGGTGAAATCCTTCAGTTAAGCGGTTCCCCTTGCAGTTTCTCTATGCGATCCGAGTCTACTTATATCTCCAAACTGATGATTGCTCCACACCGATTCCATCGGAATGTTCGATAAGGATTTCCAGGATCACATAACGGAGCTGATCAAGTCGAGTGCAGCGATCGAAGCAAAAAAAAGCAAATGATTTTCGCGCAATGCGAAAGCTATTGGTTAACTCTAATTCTGTCAATCGGTAACATTTGTCGGACACCATTTCAAATTTTCCATGTCCCTTCTTGTAATTTTCTTCATCAAAGCGCTTAAACCACAATCTTTCCATCTAGCACGATCTAACTTGGAAACTGACCTTCTTTGTCGGATGGAAATAAGATAAGAGAAGATTATCGCCGGGGCCCTATTCCGAGGACCCGAATAGAGTCCCTGTCCGATCTGATATTCGGGCTCGCCTTGTCCATTGGAGCTGTTACACTCATAGCTCTACCGCCTACGACTCCGGACGAGATGAATTCGCGTGTCATAGTTTTCGTGTTCAACTTTGTGATCTTGATCGCATCTTGGCTGCAATATACAAATGTAATGTCCCGGCTGCCAGTAGAAACAGGCATCGTTGTCTTCGGAAATGTGATCTTGCTTCTATTAATTATTCTAATAACGTACATCTCAAACGGAATACAATACGTAAGACCACCGCTTCCGATTCCAGCGAACACTCCACTAGGTGCATATTCGTCACAGCTGTACGCAATAGACTTGGCAGGAGTAGTTGCAATACTTGCCGCTTTCAATCACGTCCTAGGCAAAGAAGAAAAGCACCTTGTCCCGGCGGAAATCTTGGGGAAAGTAAGACGCTCGCGGAATTTGTTTGCCTTCTTCGCTGTTCTTTTCCTGATCAGCGCCCTGCCCCAATTTTGGGACTTGAGAATCGCAGAAGCTCCCGTGCGGTTCCTTTCATGGTGGATTCCCCTGGCAGGAACGATATACCTAGATGTGCAAATGTTTTGGAATCCAAAAAGCAGTAGGGCAGCTAGATAAACTTCCCTTGATTTTGCTAGTATTGAGTTCTGCCCTTATCGTGTGTTGGATAGCGTACTGCTTTTCCCCGTTTGTTATTTCAAAATCCGCAACGAAAAGTTTCATTTTGCGAGTGTTATCCCCTCGTCTACTCTTAATTAATGATAAAGATGCGTCGTTACAGGGAAAAGCATTCCGAACTTGAACTATGACCTAGTGATTCAAAATTCGCAGATAGTCACGACCGGCGGAATTTTTCCGGCGAACGTGTACTGTTCCAACGGAAAGATTGATGCCCTAACTTCAGTCTCTGATTTACGCGCAGCAGACAAGGTGATAGATGCAAAGGGACGCCACCTGTTCCCCGGGTTGATCGAGCCGCACGTGCACCTCGGGGCCTTCAACGGCATGGAATCGGACATGGAAACGGAAACGAGAAGCGCACTGGGTGGCGGGATAACGACGATCATGAACTTTGTGACTACAAAGTCCAATCTAAGATCGGAAATCCAAAGACAGCAACAAATCATCCGCGACAGAGCCCTTTCCAATGTCGGCCTCATAGGGGTCGTGATGAATCAAGCCCACATCGACGAACTAGAATCCAGTGTTGATCTTGGCGTCGTCTCCTTCAAGCACTACATGAGCAAACCCGAGTTTGAAAAATTTCTGGGCTGGACGTACCTTGACGAGGGACAGATCCTGCAATCCTTCTCCAAGATTGCGAAACTGGGCGGCATGGCGATGGTCCACCCGGAGAATTTCGAGATCATTGCAAGGAAAATCGAGGAAGTAAAGGCTTCAGGCCGCAGCGATCTCGCAGCATGGGAGGAGGCGAGACCCTGGTACTGCGAGTACGATCATATGAACACTGCAGTCCTCCTGGCTTCGATTGCGCAAGTTCCCCTATACATCGTGCATGTCAGCACAGGATCGTACAGGAATGTATTAGATTTTGCAAGAACTAGGGCAGTCTCTCTTTATTTGGAGACGAACCCTGCCTACCTGTATTTTACAAAGGATGACAAAGAGCTCGGAATCCTGGGAAAGGTGAATCCTCCGATCAGGGAAGAGGCAGAGCGGGAGGCCCTCTGGGAGGGCATAAGGAAAGGAGAGATTCAATGCGTGGGTTCAGACCACATTGCGTGCAACAGGAAACTGAGGCTTGGGCAGGGGGACATCTGGTCTGCGATCCCCGGATTGCACGGCCTGGAAATGATGCTCCCTATAATGTTGAGTGAAGGCTTTCATCGACGGGAGATTTCACTCGAAAGAATTGTAGGAGCAGTTACATCCAACACGGCCCAGATCCATCGGCTCAGAGGAAAGGGGCGAATCGAAGTCGGATACGATGCCGATTTTTGTTTGATTGATCTGAATCGCGAAGTCAAAGTAAAACAGTCGATGATGCACGACGCTTCCGACTATTCGCTGTATGAAGGGAGGACTTTCAAGGGATGGCCTTCCATGACGATCTTGGCGGGAGAAGTCGTAATGGAAAATGGAGCTGTTTTGAAAAAACCGGGAACCGGCAGGTACTTGAAAGGTTTCTCCAAAAGTACCCAAGCATAATTTCAATCGTGATCTGAATCCTCGACGAACTCTTAAATTAAGAAAATCCCCGATGCAGGATCCAAAATGTCTTCGCG
>JAPCJV010000029.1 GCA_027886785.1 Nitrososphaerota archaeon
AACTGGCTGGCAAAGATCCGAAGGAAGTGGATATCGCTCTATTTCTATTCACTTCCGTGGGAGACCACAAGAGAGCCGCAATCAATGAAGCGAAGCCCTTTGCCACATGGTTTTTCGTAAATCTGCCCAATCACCCGGTGGTTTTGAAACAGAATATATCCCCTGAAGCCCGAGCAGCCTTTGACGAATACCGAGCGAGATACTACAAGTACGATGAGGAGGTGAGCCATCACGCGCCCAAATGGGATAGTGCATCTTCAAAGGCTTCTTTTCTCGACGACGAAACGGTTTTGAAATTCGTACTAGCCGGAACGCCCGAAGACGCAGTCCGCCAGATAAAGGAGCTTGAAAAGCTCGGGGTCGAGTCCTTCATCTTCCGAGTCGCGTACTCCGACCACTTTGAGAAACAACTAGAGTTGATCGGAGACCACATACTTCCAGAATTTCGATGACTTTTTTTCGAAGCGAAAAATTCAGATGTGGATTTCAGTTCCCGTCTCCAGAGACTTGTACGCGGCCTCTACCAACTGGTTCACAGATCGCGCATCTTCGCCATTGGTCAGGGGGATGAGATCCTTTCTGATGCATTTTACAAGATCGTCCACCATATTCCAAACGGCTACCCCTTCGTAGCGGCCGGAGAGCTCCGTCTCCACCAACCGGCTTTCGGTGTAGGGTTCTTCTCCCACCCGGACATCCAGTGCCTTCTTTTGGATCTTGATTTTGGCTTTCCCCCGAGTTCCCACGATTTCCATTACGAGATCATCCACTCTGCCCGAGCTCGGCCGGCAATAGCTCCCGTCCATCGTCGCGATCACCCCATTCGCAAAGGTCGCCATGAGAACGAAGGTATCCTCGACCTCAAAGGAATCATCCAGATTTTGCGCTGTAGCCGCGAACACTTTGATCGGGCGACTGTGCGCGTACCATTGTGCGAGATCGGCGAGATGCACCGAATGTTCTAAAATCGCTCCCCTTCCACCGGTAGCTGCCTTTAACGCGAGCCAAGGAGACAGCAGCTTCACGGAGCCCACATCGACCCGATTTTCTCCCGCGATGAATTGCACCTCTCCAAGCTTCTTTGAATCTACAATCTCCTTCATTTCCAATGCTTCTGGAGAATATCTCGAGATGTAACCTACCTGGAGTTTTACTCCGGACTTTTTGCAAGCAGAGATTATTTCGGAGGATTCTGCTGGATTTATGCCGAGGGGCTTGTCGCAAAGGACGTGTTTTCTAGAGTCTGCGAGCGCAATCGACAAATCTCTTTTCTGGACATTTTCACTGGTTACGACTCCCACGTCTAGCTCTTTGCTCGGGAGAAATTCGTCCACGTTTGAAAAATTCCGGACGTTGAATTTCTTAGAAAATTCCAAAGCAAGTTTCGGATTGGAGTCGTACACACCCACCAGTCTGCATTCCGGGTGACGCAAGATGGCCGACGCGAACGAAATAGAGTGGTGATGGCCGACTCCGAGTATCCCAAAACCAAGTTTCTTATTCATGCTTTTCACTTTTCAAGGAAAGATGATGCATTGCTTGGAGGCCCGCCCTTTGCCTTCAACAAGATCCCCACGCCCTAATTCAGACCTTCCTGAAACCAAGATTTGAGGCTTGAGGATTCTTTCCATCGGAAAGCTTGTCGACACGAAAGCTGTCCTGAAAATGCATTAATTAACGATTCACCGAGGGTCGAAATTTTCTATCAGACTGGCTTTGAAACTGTTAATTATAGAAATGAAGTTGGGAGAATTGTTTGAGTTCCTCCAGGCATATAACAATAGATTGTCACGTACATTTATGGCCGGATACCCTTGCTCAAAGAAATCTAGAAACTATCAAAACTCAATCGGGAATCTCTCCAGTTTTCAATGGAACGGTAGGAACCTTGTTAAGATCTATGATTGAATCTGGGGTCTCGTACTCGCTGGCAAACAATGTCGTCCTGAAAGCTGAACTAGTGAGCAAAGCAAACAACTGGACGGCTTCTGCAATTTCACCGCATAAAGAACTGGTCGGAATGGGATATGTTGTCGCTGGCGCTCCTGATTCAGCTCTAGAAGTCGAAAGGTGCGTGAAAGAATTGCATTTCAAAGGAATCAAGATACATCATTCCCATTCCAAGATCGATCCAGCCGATCCGAAGAATTATCCCATTTACGAAAAGCTTGTAGAATTGGGAATCCCGGTTTTGTTTCATAGTGGGAAAAATCCGTATACCAAAAGTTCAGACCCGCAGTTTTCCTCCCCGTCGGGCTTTCGTTCCGTGTTGGCTTCCTTTCCAAAATTGAAAGCGGTCTTGGGGCATCTCGCAGGCTTTGAAGACTTTCCGGCGGAAGCTTTGGATCTTCTGCAGAGTTATCAAAATGCTATGGCAGACACTGCCATAAAGCCAACTTCCAAGATCGACCTCGCAGAACTCATCAGGAGAGTAGGTGTAGAGAAAATCGTCTTCGGTTCCGATTACCCGATTTATGATCCGGCTTCTCTACTTTCATGGCTCCGGGGTGCGGTTTCAGGATCAGAATTCCAATCCATAACCAGCGAGAACCCCCTTTCCCTTTTCAAGCTGGAGCTGTAGCGAACTCCATTTGATCGAATACAGGTTGGGGTTCGACATCGGTGGGACGTTCACCGATCTAATTGCGATTCGAGAGGACACTGGAGAAATGACCGTCGTCAAGTGCCCCACGACGCCGAGCGATCCGTCAAAAGGGGTGATCAACGGACTGGACATCCTCTTTAGAAAATTGAACATTTCTGGGAATAATCTGAATCTCGCGGTTCATTCGACCACTCTGGTAACAAATACCGTCATCGAGCGAAAGGGAGCAAAGACTGCGCTCGTGACTACGAAGGGGTTCAGGGACGTACTGGAGATCGGACGAGAGAAAAGGATCACTGTCTACGACATTTCCGAGGAGAAGCTTCCGCCTCTTGTGCCGCGGAGCTTGCGGAAGGAAGTGGATGAACGAGTACTCCACGACGGGACCGTCCTGAGGAAATTGAGAAAGGAACAAGTAGGAAAAACGGCGAGACAGCTGAAGGCAGCTTCCATCGAATCCATTGCCGTTTCCCTTTTGCATTCCTATGCTAATCCGCTTCACGAAAAGGAAGTTAGGCGCATCCTTTCCAAGATCGCCCCAAAAATCATGATCTCGATTTCTTCGGAAATTCTGCCGGAGTGGAGGGAGTACGAACGCACCTCTGCCACCGTGATCAATGCATACGCGCAGCCCCGCACTGCGAAGTACATGGAAGTGATTGAGAACACGCTCCGCGAGAACGGCTTTGAAAAGAGGCTTTTCATCATGCAATCCTCGGGCGGCCTTAGCACTGTTAGCTCGGCTTCCAAGTTTCCTATCAGAATTATTGAATCGGGCCCGGCTGCTGGTGCACTGGCGGCAACGTACCTCGGGTCGCTCGCGCATGTGGAAAACATGATCTCCTTCGACATGGGAGGCACTACGGCGAAATGCTGCCTGATCACCGGAGGGGAACCAAGGGTCACGAGCGATTTCGAGGTGGCGGGCTACATGTACCTCAAGGGGAGCGGGTACCCGGTCAGAGTACCCACGATCGACTTGCTGGAGATTGGAGCCGGTGGAGGAAGCATCGCTCATGTGGATTACGGACTTCTCAAGGTAGGGCCGAGCAGCGCTGGAGCGGAACCAGGGCCTGCATGTTATCCTAGCGGAGGATTCGACCCCACGGTCACAGACGCAGATCTCCTGCTGGGATTCTTGAACCCCGAATATTTCCTGGGCGGCGCGATAAAGCTGGACAAGTCCAAAGCGGCCGATGCAATTCAAGAAAAAATAGGGTCACCGCTTGGAATGAGCGTGGAAGAAGCAGCTTCCGGGATTTACGACGTGGTGAACGCCAACATGGCGAGAGCAATGCGCATCATCTCCGTCGAGCGGGGACAGGATCCTGCTCTCCTCTCCGTGGCTGCCTTTGGCGGTGCAGGTCCAGTACACGCGACGCGGCTCGCACAATTGCTGAAGATTCGCCGTGTGATCGTGCCTCTAGCGGCTGGGGCAACCTCGGCCCTGGGACTATTGGTAGCGGACATGAAATTTGATTTCATCAGAACGCATCTAGCGAAATTGGAAGAGATCCAAATTGAAACTATTAGAGAGCTGTACGAGGCGATGCGAGAGGATGCCGACGCCCTGCTTTCAGAAACTCCATACTTGCGTAAATACGTTCGTTCGGTGGACGTGCGGTTTGCTGGGCAGGCGTTTGAACTATCCGTGCCCTTTGGCGAAGGATTTGAGGAATACGATCTTAATGAAATGAAAGATTCTTTTTTGAAACTCTATCAGAAAAGGTACGGGTACACGAGCAGCGATCCCATCGAATGCGTCAACTGGAGACTGGTCGCGCTAGGCGTGGTACCCAAGGTCTCACTGGTGAAAAAATCCCACGGGGGAAAGCCCGGCGTCGAAAATGCGGCTAAAGGTACAAGGGTAGTTCATTTTCCCGATTTAGACGAATCAGTGGAAGCGACGATTTACGATCGCTATAGATTGAGCGACGGAGATTCCTTTTTCGGACCGGCAATCGTGGAGGAGCGCGAGTCCACCAGTGTGGTACTGCCGGGACAAAAAGCGACTGTAGATCAATTCGCGAATTTAATCATCGAGACCTGATTTTAGAACATGACTTTTGATCCGATCCGGCTAGAAATTCTTTGGAGCGGGCTTGTCTCGATCGCCGAAGAGATGGGCGTGACCCTCAAGAAAACCGCATATTCCGAAATGGTGAGAGAGGCAAACGACTTTTCTTGCGCGCTGTTCGATCGCGAGGGAAACATGATCGCCCAGACCGACTACATTGGCAGTCCTGGGCACCTCGGATCGGTCAGGGACGCGGTCAAGATCATGATGCGAGAATTTCCACCCGAGTCGTTGAAACCCGGAGACAGCCTGATCACCAACGATCCCTATCTGGTGGCGGGGCATCTCCCGGATATAGCGATTTCTACTCCGATTTTTCACGAGGATCGCTTAATGGGATTTGCCCTAAACATAACTCACCACACCGACATCGGAGGAAAGGTGGCGGGCGGGCACCTGGCGGATTCGAGGCAAATATTCGAGGAAGGGCTGAGGATTCCGATCTCCAAGTTCTACTCGCAGGGAACTCCCAATCGAGATCTCATCCGGTTCATCGAGAGCAACGTGCGGGTGCCTTACAAAGAAATCGGTGATTTCAATGCGCAGCTGTCTGCCAATTTCGTCGCAGCGACGAGGCTCATGGAATTTGTCAATGATTTCAAACTGGGTATAGAGGATTTTCACTCACTGGGAAAACAAATTATCGAAACGACAGAAGCTGCGATGCGCTCGAGTTTCCGGGAATTCGAGAAGGGGAGGTACGAAGCCAGCGAGCTGATGGAATCGTTCGACGGGGATTCGAGCATCGAATTGAGGCTTGCGCTGGAGGTCAAAGAAGACAAGGTGGTCGCTGATTTTACCGGGTCGGGCGAGCAGAGTCCCAACGGGATGAACTCCCCCTACAACTACACCTTTGCATATACCTCTCACGCGATAAAGTGCGCGACCAATCCCCAGATTCCAATGAACGAGGGTGTGATGAAAACAATTGAGCTAATTGTCCCGGAGGGAACGATTCTCAATCCCCAATTTCCCGCCGCAGTCGGTGGCAGGCATCTGGTCAACTGGCGCCTTAATTCCCTGGTATTTAGGGCGCTGTCGAAAACCGCAGCTTTAAGGGTGATCGCTCCCAGCGGGGGTACGGGAAGCAACATGCCCCAATTCTCTGGAATCGATTCGGAAACACGGAAACCGTTCGTCCAGATCGTAAATCACTCTGGAGGGTTAGGCGCTCGCCCGGACAAAGACGGAATCCATTGTTATCCCTTCCCCGCGAGGGCCGAGAACACGCCGGTCGAAATCGTTGAGACGGTCGCACCCATCCTTATAGAGAAACTGGAACTGATCCAGGATTCAGGGGGAGCCGGGAAATTCAGGGGTGGCTGTGGGGTGGAGATGGATGTGCGCGTAACAAACTCCGAGGGTGTGACGCTACTGAATATTTCCGGGAGGGACGTATACCCCGCCCAAGGGTTGTTCGGAGGCTTGGAAGGCGGAAAGTCGGAGATCTTGTATCTAGGAAGGGATTCTTCTCGAGCGCGGAAAAAGCTCCACCCCAGGAAGATTGTAAGACTTGACCAATCTGCACGCGTCCGGTTTAGATTGCCCGGGGGAGGTGGGTACGGAAACCCGGTCGAGAGAAATGCGCAGTTGGTCATACAAGATCTGAAAGATGGGCTGGTGTCGCCGAAAGCTGCCAGAATGCAATACAAAGTCGCTCTGAAGTCCGGAAGACCGACGCTGGACGTGAAAAAGACCCTGGAACTGAGAAGGAGATCTGCATGACTATTCCCCCGACGTTACCAGTCACTGAGCGCTGGGCGCAGTTCGGCCCTCGAAAAAAATCCTGGCTGATTAATATCCCGGTAGGGGGAGTGTGCCTTTCCACCTTTATCGTGGCTTCCAAGGATGGATCGATTCTTTTGGGGCTGCCGAAAGCTGGACCTGCATGGCCGGAGAAAGGTGGAGAACGTTTTTCTGGGGCAGTCGAGCTTGAAAAAACCGGTGCCTGGATTTTACCTGCTACACATCTCTTCATCGGAGAAAGTCCGGATGCTGCGTCGACACGAATTGCAAAAGAATTCGCTGGACTGAAGGGAACACCAAAGTTTGCCATGATCCAGTCGCACACGCGTCCCGCGAAAATCTGGTGGAAGCATGTCGGAGAAGCAATCCACTGGGACTTGTGTTTCGTCTATGATCTGGAGATAAACGGTACGCCTAAAAAACTAAAGCCTTGGTGGAAGGAAATGAAACTTTTTACCCCAAAGGAACTTCACGCACTCCAGATCGGGAGGAGTCATCAAGACATTCTCAAAGAAGGTGGCTATATCTGAGCTCAGGAATCATTTTCTGTTTATGATTTCATCGTATTCCTTTCGGGCCCTTACGATCAATTTCACGGAGAGCAAAATGAGGAGCAACCCGCTGAAACTCAGAAAGCTGTTCAGAAGG
Source organism: Nitrososphaerota archaeon (assembly GCA_027886785.1). The sequence continues at coordinate 7,077 of JAPCJV010000029.1, forward strand.
ATAATCCATAGAAGCGGTGTGCCTGAAAATTGATGGAAGGCCATGGATGCCCAGAAACCGAATCCCAGCATTGCGGCGCCCAGGCAAAAGGCAAGGATGCTCAGATCTATGGTAATGAGTCTCATATACCGATTTGTGGACATATGAGTTCCTTTCACGTGAATTAAGTACTTTGATTTAGGCTTTCGTTTTGATTTCGCTCTCAGAGCTCGCGCCAGTTAAATCTCCGTTCGAACAAACGCGCGATTCTGAAAAGCATAGCTTCATCCAAGCGTTTTCCGATCAATTGCAAACCGACGGGTAGCCCTCCTCTCATTCCGCAGGGGATCGTTATCGCCGGGTGTCCGGTCAAGTTGAACCCTTCCGTATTATTCAGGAGCAACACTCCTCTATTCAACGATTCAGAAAAAGTGATCTTTTCTTTTAGTTTCGGGGGCTTTACGATCATGGTCGGAGTGGCGAGGATGTCCACTTGTTCCAAAGCTGCGTCGACGTCGTCTCTCAGCTTATTGCGCAGGTTCTGCGCCATTGAGTGAAAAATGCTGTAGTACTCCTCTCTCAGATACCTGCCGATCAGCATAGAGCCCTTCAGCAGAGGCGGGTAGAGATCCGCCCTTTCCTTCCGTGCTCTGCCGATGTGTTCGTTCCACTCGGGACTGTACTGTCCTCCGTTCCAGTACCCGCCGCCGCAGGAATCAAACATCGCATGCGTTGACTGGACGACGATCGTGATCCAGATAGATCCGGATTCTTTGAAAAGCGGAATGGAAACTTCCGAGATCTTTGCTCCCAGAGTGCGCAGTCTGCCAAGAGCTGCTTGAAAGCATTCCTTGATTTCCGGATCGGTTGCCTCCCAAGTTACTGATTCCGTGACAAAGCCGATGCGAAAACTTTCCGGAATAGGAGTTTCAATCTCTTTTCTGTAATCCACGGGTGCCGAGAGAGTGGATCTCGACCACTGCGGGTCATTTTTGTCGGGCCCCGCGATCACGCTTAGTGTAGTCGCCGCGTCCACCACTGTGTGCGCGATCGGGGAAATGTGGTCAAAGGAATGATCCATGTACGTGAGTCCGTACGTGGGAACGACTCCCTGAGTCGGCTTGATGGCTACCACTCCGCAGCAAGAAGCTGGTACCCTTGCGCTCCCGCCCTGATCCACTCCAATCGCGATGTCGACCTGCCCGCTTGCAACGGCAGCGCCAGAACCGGAAGAGGAACCTCCCGGACTGTACTCTGGATTCAGCGGATTGTGCACGGGCCCGAAGATGCTCGTTTCTGAAGTTCCGGAGAACGAATAATTATCGAGGTTCATTTTTCCAACGATCTCTCCGCCGGCTTCCAGTAGACGAGTGACAATGGTCGCGTCGTAGTCTGGAACAAAATCCTTGCTCAGGTCTGATGCGTTGGTCATCGGGATCCCTCTCACGGCAATGTTGTCTTTGATTCCTATTTTCTTTCCAGTGAGAAGGCCGTGCCCCGATCCGCGAATGGATATTTTTCTGATGAAAGCGTTGTACGGATCTTCTTTCTGGTCTGGTTTGTACCCGGACTCTCTTGCGGGATCCTTTGAGCGAGACATCTTTTGGGTCAATATGCCGACCGTATTCGCGGCGCTGATTAATTGCCCAAAGAGGTCTTCAATCCCATTTAGCTCGTCACTTTCAAGATGAATGTATTCTCTTCTGGAGAGCTCTATGATTTTTTCTCGATTTGGAACTTTCGCAGCAAGCATTTTGATATTTTTTGATGTCAACGAATATTCATAAACCATTATAGGAGAACTGTCTTCGCGAACTTCCAATGACACCTCTTAATCGGTTAATGGAACCGGTCGAGGTAGGTCCCTGCACGTTACGAAACAGGATAGTAAGTTCCGCCAATTATTCCGCCATGGCTGAAGACCATTTCTTCGGCGAGCGAATCTCGCTCTATCACACAGAGAAAGCAAAGGGCGGGGTTGCCCTAACGATTACAGAAGAACTATCCGTGCATCCTTCGAGCGACTTTGGACAAGCAAGGAACGTAAAAGCGTATGATGAGCGGGCTGTACGTGGATTCAAACTCTTCTCTTCTATGGTGCACGCGCATGGAGCCTTGACGGTGGGGCAATTGTGGCACGGAGGAGTCAATGTAACAAACAGAGACCCGTGGAACCTCGGAATCAACATTCCTCTTTCAGTGAGTCCGATGGCCAGCCCCATGTTTCCCGATGGCACCACTGTTCCAAAGGAGATGACATTGGAGGACATTCGCGAAATACAGAAAGGGTATGTGATTTCGGCGAGAAACTTGATCAGTGGTGGATTCGACGGGGTCGAAATCCATGCGACTCACGGGTACCTGCCCAATCAATTTCTCTCTCCTCTTTACAATCGGAGAACAGACGAGTACGGCGGGTCCAAACAAAATCGGATGCGGTTTCTGTCGGAGCTGGTGGAGCTGCTCGATGGAGAAACCGGTAACAAGAAAATTTTAGGCGTTTCCATTGTAGGTGACGAACACTTTCCCGGTGGTCTAGTGTTGGAAGATACAATTCCAGTTATCCAAGAGCTGGATGCCACGGGCAAAGTGGATTACTTCAGCGTGACCGCCGGAGGATTTGCTCTGAAATCTAATCTGAACAATCCACCGATGTATTTTGATTATTCTCTTTTCCGAGAAATTTTTCCCGTCGTGAAAAAAGTTCTGAAGCACGCCAAACTCTTTGCGATCGGACGGATTGTTGACCCTGTTCTCGCTGAAGAAATCCTTTCTCGGGGAGAAGCTGATGCTGTCGTAATGATGCGCGCCCAGATTGCCGATCCCCACCTTGCGAACAAGATACATCAGGGTCGTCTGGGTGACATCATTCCATGCGTCGGCTGCAATCAGGCGTGTTTTGGGCACGTTACGATGTGGGCAAATCCGATTTCCTGCATTCTCAATCCGACGGTGGGTAGAGAAAAAGAATGGGGAGAAGGGTCATTGAAGCCAGCTATAGTGCCCAAAAGGATCGCAGTTATTGGTGGTGGCCCAGCTGGGTGCGAAGCTGCTATCATAGCCTCCAGACGTGGGCACCAAGTTACACTTTTCGAAGGAAAAAATTCTATCGGCGGGCAGGTCCTGTTAGCTGCCACCCTTCCGGGGAGATCCGATTTTGGACTGGCGATTCACTACTGGGAAAGGCAGCTGGAGAAACTCAATGTAAGTGTCGTTTTGAATCACGACGTTAGCGTAAACGAGATCTCAGGCGGGGAATACAATTTTGTGATCGTCGC
>JAPCJV010000290.1 GCA_027886785.1 Nitrososphaerota archaeon
AGTATGTTGTCGTAACCTGAGTTGAGTTTAGATACACGTTGTCCGGAGTACCCACTCCAATGCGAGCGGTCCCATTTCCCGAATAGGTAACGTTCAAATTGTACGCGGCCTCTCCTGTGTCTCCGCCGAAACTGTAGTACGAAGGAAATGCGGAAACCTGTCCGGAAGTCTCGTTGTGATAGAACAGGCCGAGGGTCGAGTTCAACTGGCTGAAGGTGGTTGATTCCAAGTTCCCCTCCCCGCAAAAGACGAGCTCCGTATCGTAGAAGGATCCGATCGGAGTACTATCGTTTCCCGCGGTGTAAAAGAAAGAGTTCTGGACCTGCGGGTCGTGGATCGTGACATTGTCAAACCAATTTACGGGTGCCGGAGTGGTCCCCGATCCGTTTCCAACCACTTGGATGCCCAGCTGCACCAGGACGCCGGTGCCGAGGAGGGTACTTTCATTCATCAAAATCCGGAGGTCTAGGGGCTCGAAATAGGTAAAGTTCGAGGTCTGGAACCCGTAGTAATCCTGGGCGGCGGAAATATTCGAGCGGGTCTGGAACACGTAGTTTCCGTTCGAGGACGTTACCGTCTGGTTCGATAGAGCTCCACGAATGTCACTAACGTTCCACAAATTATCGGCGAAGGACATCAGATGCAGATCGGTCACGAAATCCGGAGTATCCTGTATCCAGTAGACTCGCTGTGCATTTTTCTCCTGTACCACGAGCATCGAATTTAGCTGGAGGGTCGCGCCAGATACGCTGTCGTTCAGGCTGGGGGCTGATGCGTTGTGAGCTAGTATGGCAGAGATGTTAGCTACACCGAGAATTCCATCCGCTTGGATTGCGTAGGGGATAACGTTGCCCGAATCGTTATAGATCCCAAAGGAGGCAAGCCCCGTGGGCTGCGGAGGGAACCTGGGACCATCGTCAAAGGGAGTGTGCGGGGCTTCCCGATAGGAGAAGGTCACGTTGGCAGTCCCAGACTGCGACGGATTGTAAAACACAAGAAAGTACTCGCCGGCGGCAACTCGCACGTCCCGCACCACATTCGTCCCGTTGTCCATAGACAGGGAATTGGAAATGAGATCGGACTCTGAATTGTTGAACACCGAAAACTGGTGCGAGTCCATCAAGGCGGCCGAGATCGTCGCATTGCTCTCTGCGGTATAATCGATGGTGCTGGAATTGGAATAGGCGTCGATCTTGATGGGAATAAACAACCCGGCAGAAATTGTCAGCGAATGATCCGGAGACGGAGGGGAAAAACTTCCTCCCCGGGGCCCGCGCGCGTCACTGATGAGAGCCGGCCCCAGGTACATCGAGCCTAGAAGGAGAGTGAGCGCGACGGCCGTGAGTTTTTTATTGCTAAAGGAAAGCTCACGAGTCTTTCTTTGCATCTTCTTCGGCGGGCTTTTTCGCTTTGGGAGCCTTTTTCACTTCGACTAAGCCGAGGTCTCGCATGATGTCGTCATTCCATCCATAGTCCTTATCCCGGAATTCTTTTTTCTTCTTGACAAAGTACAGCTCGGACCACCACTTTGGAATGTTCTTTGGAGAGGTCTGGCTCTTCGATTTCACCTTCACGTCATACACTAGAGCGAGATCCCAGTGGTTGTTCCCCGGATACCACTGCGACGGGGTGTTGTAAGAAAAGACCCTGGGGCCCTTCCTGGACAGGGAGAAATCCTTCATCTCCAACTGATCTTTCATTATCCGCCGGATAGCGTCCTCCGGATGCTCCCCTTCCAGCAGATAGGTCGAAGGCAACCTCCATTGCCGGTATACCTCGGCGAGCTCATTTTCATCGTAATTTTTCCATCCGGACACCCATTCGGAAATCCAGCGCGGGTCCTGTCTCGGCAATCCCAGTAAAACGCCCTTCTTGCCCTGCCTGTGCACGAGGCCAAACACGCTGATGCACATTCCCGCACCCGGAGGCGCCTCGTACCTTTCCTGAGGCCCGTACCTTGCAAATTTATGCTTCGTTTTCGTAATCTGCTTCGTCGCCGACATGTTGACGCAGAACTAGCGGCCCGCGGAAATATAACGCTTGCATTTCTTATCCATTTAACAGGTCTCTACCCTTTTGCGTGATCGAGTACGAGAAGGGCCTTGCGGTGATGTCTCTTTCGACCAGTCCCTCACGGTACAGCCCACTCATCATGCGCGCAGTGTGTTCCCTCGTCCGATCGATCTTCTGTTGAATTTCTTTGGCGCTGATCTTGCCGCGCCCTTCGAAGACTAATCTTAACGCTTCCAGCTCCGTGCTCCCGAGTTTCATCTTATCTGCACTTCCCTGTGGGAGCTTGTTGGAGGGAGGCACGCGGGACACGATCTCCGAGCTGTCTACCTGCATTACTGAGGATTGGGCAACGGGAGCTGGATCGACAACGCCGTACGAAGAACCTTCATAGCGAATCACCGGTTTGATTTCGGGGCGAAATGCATTTTGCGATCGAACCACCCGTAAATCCAAAATTTCTAATTTGACTTTTAGATCCACCAGCCCTTCTTCCAGTCGCTTCAGTCGTGAGCTGAACTCCGACACTATTGCGGAAATCTCGAGCTGTTGATCGGTCACCTCCTCGGAGTGATTTTTCGCAATCTGGAGCTTGCGCAATCTTGAGACAAAGTATATCACAACCACGAGAGAGACTGCAGAGATCCCGAGCGCAGAGAGCGTGATGTAATCACTGTTCGTGATTATATCCAAGATCGATAGTGACATCACGCCTTGATGTCGCAGATATCACACAATAAACCTTCGCTTTCCGCCTGCAAACCGCTCTGCAAATTCTTCCATGGCAGTGATTACTTTCAATAGATCTTCCCTTGATGGCTCTGCACTACGAAGTTCGCCGAACATTTTTCCCGTCCGGTAAAACTGAGCTAGCCCGCCGTCCGGAATTAGATCCAAATATGCAAGGAGGAAAAAAGTGTACATTGCAGATTGGATGTTTCCGCGGGCCTGCCCCAAAGATCTGGCAAAAGAACCCTTTGACACCCTCCCTTTTTCGCGTAAACCACTCTTGAATTCCAGATTTCCTTCGGTCTCGGACGCGAGCAGCGTGTCCAGCTGCGCTTCAGTTAAGTTGCTTTTTTGTAAGAGAAAGTTCGCGACCAGATCCTGTTTAATTTCTTTGAGCATCGCAATTTCAGCTCCGAGTGCGTTATACAAAAATGTATAACAAATCCGGAACTGTAAATTATGTAAATTCCATATCATATTGCACAAAAAGAACCAAGTTTTTTCAACTATTCTGGAAAATTTGCATAGTATTTGCAAACCTCCATCTAGCAACTAATTTATGGTTTGGCGCCAGCGCTGATCCTGACGGTAAAAGAAAAATTGGGTCGTAGACGAAGAAGAGTAGTTCACGTAGTAAAAAAAACATTGCCTAAAGTATTCACCTGTCCTAACTGTGGTATGGTCTCTGTGAGATTGCAGCCCAAGGAGTCAACCACGATTATTTCTTGCGGTAGCTGCGGGACCAGTCAGGAGATTCCAAATGCTGGGAAAGAACCCATAGATATTTACAATGAGTTCGTTGACCGTTTCAACGCTGGACAGACGGGTGCGCCGAGTTCTGAGGCAAACAGAATCGAAGCTTAAGGATCTAATAAAATCACAAGGTACCATTTGCGCCGGATTATTAGACTCGGAAAATATCCC
>JAPCJV010000291.1 GCA_027886785.1 Nitrososphaerota archaeon
GCTCTTCAATGTCAGCGTCCACTTGTACAACTCCCACCTGTCCGCTTTTCACGTCAATCGAACCAGGCGTGTTTACCTTGACCACCACTTTCGGTCTCCCCGCGATTTGGAAGCTCTGGTGCGAAGCTTCACTTTTTCTGGAAGCTGCATACACGGGGGTGCCACAAAAGGGGCAGAATCTAGAGGAATCGGGAATGGTTGCTCCGCAGTTTGTGCAGTATGTCATAACTCGATACACGTACCGAGGATACTTGAGCCTTAAAAGTTCGCAGGCGGTTTCCTAGAGGCGAGTCCTCTGTTTTTGAGTACCCGGTCGCCGGTGCGTGGGATTTTTGCGTTCTTTCGCTCTCGTCCCATACTCCTCCTGTTGATGCTTACTCCAGGCATTCCCGAATACCTTAGTGGATCGAGCGCGGTGAACGCACTCTTTTTCAACCCGTTCATGTTTGTCTTTCAGATCCTTGCAAATCTGGGGCTTTATGGTCCCGGAGTACTCCTAATCAGAGAAGCCAAGATCCGATGGGACAAGGGCTGGGCAACGGTTCTCCTGCTTGGAGCCGCATACGGGATTCTCGAAGAAGGTATCGCCCTGAGTACGTTGTTCAACCCCACTGCAGGTCCCGTAGGTCAGTTTGGGTTTTTCGGGCACTGGCTGGGCGTCAACTGGGTCTGGACCGCAGGAATTGTTCCGGTACACATGATCTTCAGCATCTCCCTTCCAATTCTACTTCTCGGGCTCGCAGCTCCTGAAACGCAGGGAAAGAGTCTCCTGAAATCTAGAAAATCAATAGTGACGACGTTCGGAATCCTATTCCTTGACGCGTCTATGTTATTCTTCTTTGTGCTCTTGGGAGAGCACTTCTGGATGGGATGGCCGGTATTTGGAGCCAGTCTCGTATCCATCGGAGCGTTGGTTTATTCGGCGCGCAAGGTACCGTCCAACGCCCTAAACCCGAAAACTGAAACTCCGGTTAAGAGGCCGAGGGTAACAGGGGTGCTCGGAGCTATTTTCTACCCTTCAGTTCTGTTTGTCGAGTTTCTCGGAATGGGCGCAAAATTGCCTGCCTTTGTCGTGACACTACTCGTCGTTTTGATTCAATTGTTATTTCTGGGCTACATTTTGAGAATTGTCGGGCGTTCAGGCAACGAGAGAAACCTGATAGCCCTTGCAACCGGACTCGTACTCCCGCTGGCCGCATTTGGAATTATTTCTCAAATATCCCTTCCCCTGGTACTCATCGTAGATGTCGCTTTGTTTGCATTCTTCAGGAGACTCTGGAAAACTTACGGAAGCCCAGTTCCGATCCGTCCCTCTGAACAAACCGTAGTATCACCTAACTAAGATACACGTCCGATCAAGACGCGAAAGAAAAAGATCAAAAAGACTGTGATCAGAGAGAGTTCTGCACGGACAAACCTTTGAAGAGAAAAACGAAATCCGCCGTTGTCGCTGTCATACTAATTCTTCTGGGGCTAATTTTTGTAGCGATCGCTTTCTCCCAGGTTCCTCTGACAACTTCGATTCTCAACCAGAAGATCGATGTAAAATTGAGCTCCCCGTACACCTCTTTCGGCGTTGACGCATCCCATTACTTGAACGGTCACCCACATGGGAATATCAGCGGCACAGTGCAGAGCTCCGATTGCTGCATCGATTTCCTCATCTTTACCAACACAGCTTGGAACAACTGGATTGCGAACGGTATGCGCCACACCAATTCCTCGAATTCCCCCGTTGTGACCATAGATTGGTTTCTGCTAAAGTCCGGCACCAGCACTCCCTTCGCTTTTGCTCCCGATCCTTCGACGATCTACATGCTGGCTTTCTACAACAACAACAGATCCCAGTGGAACACCAATTCCAGTATCATAATGCACGTGTTCGCGGATATCAGCATCAGCTACACCGAAGCGACGACAGCATTTTTGGTGTATCCTGCAATCGCTCTACTTCTCGCGGGAGTATTCGTCATTCTTTGGACCGCTCGCAAGTAATGCTGAAATCCAATCACCAATTTGGCTTCGCTTTTTCTTTATCTCCTAGTCCGCGTCTCTCTGGTTCCTTGTACTCCCAGTGAAGCAATTTGGCGATGTCCTGTTCGGTAGGCGTGGGGATCGGGCTGTCGTCGCTTCTTCTGCGAATGCCGGTGCGATTGAACTTGTACCCGAGTTGATCGGCCTTGATGTTCATCCCGATCGTGTGCCCCTTGGGACCGGTGGACCACATCAATCCCGCTCCCCAGGTTTCCGGGGTTACGAAAAGAACGTTAATCTGCACTCCCCGAAAAGCGATCGTTGCATATTCTCCGCCAAAACGGACGAGTTTCCCCCCGGCTTTGTGCACAGTATCTTCATATTGTGAAACTGGGTTCGCGGGAATCGCGCACAGATCGATGTCGTGAACGATGGGAACTTTGCGTCGGATGGAACCGCCAATCTCTATCAGCTCATAGAAGTCCTTGGTTAGATCGATGAACTCCTTTGCAATCTTTTCTCCCTCGGCGAGAGGAATTTCATTTTTCTTGGCCATCGGGAGTTTGAGGCCAAAACTCCCAGATAAAGCCCTGTCGCGTTAGCGTACCGCATCAGCTTTTGGATTCTACTAGCAGACAGCTATAAAGTGACTAATCCTCCCAACAAATGTGGAACAGTTGACAAAATACTCCTTCGCGAGATTGAAGAAATTCCTGGAGTTCTGGGGAATCGCACTCTTGCTGTGGATCGGAGTAGCGTACGAGCTGTATATCCTTGGTCCCAAACTGATCCAGGCACTTATGCAGTACCTCTAAGGCTGGAACTCTTAAAGCGCTCCTCTTTAGTCCGTCAAAATGAAATTTGTCAAAGGAAAAGCTCGGCGAAATATCTTGGAAGCTAAAGTTCCTCTATATGGGCAGCGCAAATGTTGAGACGGACCTGAAGTTTTACCGGGATGTTTTGGGCGCTAAATTGATCTGGCACTCGAAACATTTTGGCGCGGAGGTCGCAGCATTCAACTTGAGCAATTCAGACAAAGAGGAAGAACCCCTTCTCCTCATTGCAGATCATCTCACACCACCTAAATGCGAATTGATCTACGAGGTGGAGGACTTGGAATCGACTTCAAGTGATTTGAGGGCGCGTGGCTGGAAACCGGAGAGCGAGCTCTTTGAGATCCCCAATGGACCGTGTTATCTCTTCAAAGATCCGAGCGGAAACACTTTAGCTATTTTCCAAAACGTTCGCCCCAATGTGATGGTTGGCTAATGCCAAAAAACGCAACCTGGATCGGTTCGCGATATTTGATTAAACGGCTTCGGTTTTACAAACATGTTTTCTTCATTGCCTTATGTAGCCATTTCTCGCGCGATCGCGCAACGGGGCAAAGTTTAGTACCGTTCAGCTCGTTTCGAGCTCTGTTTGCACCTTCCCTAACTGAGGTGGAAGAACTTTCTATCGGACTTGCGGACGACACGGAGACGTTGCACAACGCGGGATTCTAGGTATGCGATTTTCCTTAAATAACCACGCACGAGCAACACCTCCGAGAGTTTGAGCTAATAATGCCAGCAAAGTGGGAATTTTCCAGACAAACGAAGGCTTCGGTTCCAAAAGTTATCGACTATTTCACGCATCCGGAGAATCTGCCTAAACAGCATCCGGATTTTGTAAAGGCCGTTA
>JAPCJV010000292.1 GCA_027886785.1 Nitrososphaerota archaeon
CGAAGGGCGGGTTTCCAGAAGATCACGATCTATACGTCTTTTCTCCGGGGAATGTGGGGAGCCTAGTCGCAAACAAGCTCGCGCTGGAAGCAGATGTCATCCTAGCTGTGGGAACCACCTTCAGCGACGAAACCACGAGCTCGTATGCACCCAACGTGACCTTCAACATCCCTCCCACGAAATTGATCCACATGGACATTGACCGACGGGAAATCGGGAAAAACTACCCGACCGAGGTGGGGATTCAAAGCGATGCGAAAGCCGGTCTGGAGGCGCTCCACGAGGTGCTATTAGATCTCGGAAACAAGCGAGACCACAGACAATCGACGCACTACCAGAGGGTGAAACAGCTCAAGGATCAGTGGATGGCGGAGATGGACCAAGTGAGAGAACAAACGCCGATGGGGATTCCCAGTGCCGTGAAGCTCATGCGCGGCGTTCTGCCCAAAAGTGCGATCGTTTCCGTGAGCGCGGGCCTCCCGCAGGAAATCATGGCGCAGCTCTGGATAGCGTACGAGCCTCGCACCTTCTTGAGCTCTGGGGGTTATTCGACGATGGGGTTTGCTTTCCCGGCAACTATGGGCGCAAAGCTTGCAGTCCCGGATCGAGTAGCAGTTGCAGTAGAAGGGGACGGCTCCTTCATGATGAACAATGTGGAACTACTTACTGCCGTGCAGCTAAAACTTCCAGTGGTCGTCGTGATTCTCAATAATTTCGGCTGGATCTCGATCAGGGATCTGCAGATGCGCAACTTTCAGAAAAGGATCATTGGGACCGATTTCAAGGATCGAGATGGAAAAGTCCGGACTCCGGACTTTCAAAAAATTGCAACTGGCTTCGGAGCGGAGTACTATAGAGCAGAGACCCCTGAAGAGCTGACCCGCTCGCTCTCTACTGGGATCAAGAAGGAGGATGGGCCTGTGGTGGTCGAAGCGATTATGGAAAATAAATTCCCCTACAGTGGATCGAAATCCTACGGATTTTGGGATTTGCCCTCACGAAATTCCTAGACTCGCCAAGATTCAAGCGCGGGCGCGCTCTATTCGTCCACCTCCGTTAACGTGCCCGTTGCAGCAGGCTCGATCTCCGTCATGTATGGCGACGCTTCAGGAACAACGACTACGCTCACCATCACCTACTACTACTAAATTCACGAGTAGAGTGAGCTTCCCCTTTGGAGCGCCGCTCTCCTGCGCTTTTCTTTCCCGATTTCTGCTAATTTTTGTTCAATGTCTTCTCGAAACCCTTAAGCAAGGCGCTGATATCGCATATTCTTTAGAGACGAGTGAGCGAAAAACTAGTTGTGGCTCCTAGACCACTTCCCCAACTTGCCCGAGAGGGAAAACCCCGCGAAAGAGGACTCACGTTCGCTTCCGACGACCTGAAAATTCTAGATCGCGGGATCCTGGCGGAAGCCGCGGAATACGTGGACTCTGTGAAGATCGGGAAAAGCCTCCCGCTTTTGGTCGACAGGGGAAAACTCATCGAGCGGATTCGGCAATTTCACGATCTGGGAATCAGAGTGCAGAGCGGCGGGACGCTCCTTCAGGTCGCATATAGGAAGAAAATCGTGCCGCAGGTGCTCGAGCGGCTGCGCGCTCTGGGATTTGACACCGTGGAGATCAGCGAGTCTGCCGTGGACCTACCCCGAGGGGCGAAGGAGGAGATCCTTTCGGAGATCCGGAAACTTTCTCTCGGATACGTGTTTGAGGTAGGGAAGAAAGATCCCAGTCGTCCTATCCCTGTTTCCTACATTGTTAGTAAAGTGGAGGAAGCTCTGGAGTTCAAGAGCCCCAGGGTCTTGATCGAGGCGGGAGCCGGATACGGAGTGGGGATTTACAACGCGGCGGGCGAGATCGTGTGGGATGCTTTGAACGAAGTGGTCGGACGGTTCGGGCCGCCGCAGCTCGTGTTTGAAGCTCCGCTCGAATCGCAGAGAATCGCTTTGACGCTCGAATTCGGGCCCAACGTGAACCTCGCGGGTGTACCCGTGGATGAGATCCTCCAGTTGGAGATGCAGCGCCTCGGGCTCACGACGGAGACCTTGGGAGTGTCGCAACCCGTGCAGAGCGTCCAGGGTTCGCCTGCTTCGAAGTTTGTATACCACTTGATCAAGTCCGAGCACCCGATCGACCAGCAGACCCTGATCCAGAGATCCGGCCTGCCGAAGAGGACACTGCAGGCGGCATTGAGTTATCTCGTGGGAGGAGGGTTCGTCAGAGAAGTGCCCGACATGTCCGATCTAAGAAGGCACAAGTACACGCCCAAGTGAACAAAAAAAGAACTCGTTTCAAGCTGACTGATTCGAAAAATCGCACCGCTGCGCGATCGGGCGAAAAATTGGTTTTGGTTAAGTCCTTAGCTCATACGGCAAATTCATAATATTTTTGTCAAATCATGGATTGCTTAGAAATTCCGAGCGTGTCTATGAAACCACAGCTGGAGTTACATGTACTGATCGAGCGATAGCCGATTCAATGGAATGAGTGACTTTACGCTTCTGTAGAGACAATAGGCTTCGAGAAGGAGAAATAGAGGGAGACCAAGACTGTTCGCTTCATAATTGTACGCGTAAGTCACAGCAGCAAACGCTAGGCCTCCAATAAATATCGCGACAAATATTCCAAACCAAGCCATGTGTCTCCGGAATATCATATCTTTTGACCTGCGAGCCGCGATTGTCAAAACAATTGCTCCGACAACACAAATCGAAAAGAATGGTAAGAAGATCAAGATTAGCGTGATTTCGTAAGGAATTCTTATACTCAAGGAAAGAACCGCCAACCCTGACAATATGTCGAAAATAATAAGGCTAAGAATTATGAACCGCAATTTCTTCCATTGCAACGTATCTCTTAGAAGGGGATCAGACCTCCTACCTGCATTTACTGAAGTATTAATCCAGAACAGTAATACGAGTGGTCCTAACCAAACCCATGGTAGAAGTAGTATCTGAACGGAAGGTAAAACGATCTCTGCCACAATTATCGAAGTGAAAAGAAGGATAAGCACCACTACTATTCCCATCCCCAGCGCTTGGTTTCGGTAGAGTCGCACGAAAAGCGCCTTTCTTATCTTGAAGGCCCAAAAAACTGCGTATATCCCGATCGAAATAGAGATGACAGTTATGATGCCGCTGAGATCAAACACAATACTACTTACCATAAGCGGTTATCTCCATTCCAATCTTTGAGAAAGAGAAACTGTAGTAACCAGGTTGCGGAGGAACTCCTCTCATCTTTCTGATCCTGAGCAGAGGCAGTACCCGTAGTCCTTCCTCGTACAACCTTAGTTCTATGACACCGTCGAAGAGCTGTTGCATTGCCGCTAGAACATTGGGAGGATGCATTCCCTCTTCAACTGTTGCAAGTACCACAGAGTCGTACTGCTTTACTTCAGCAAAGAGTTGAGTAAAGAATTTGTAAATAGTATCTGGCTGATTCAACATAAGCAAAGATGAAACTACATCTGTAACAAGTCTGATTCTTCTGTCCACGTTTTTCTTTAGGATATCTTTGATATTGTAGGAAAGACTTGCAAGGTCATTTACGTCGAACTTGATCTGCCCTCCCCCGCTTGCAAACCAGAAGGGAACTCTTTGCGAAAAATCGACGTTGAATGCCTTAAC
>JAPCJV010000293.1 GCA_027886785.1 Nitrososphaerota archaeon
AGTTCCGCTGTCCGGCCGTCCGGGGTCTTTTTCGAAACTCCTTCGATCCCCGGTATGCTCGAAATTTGTTTGATCAAATCGTCTCCCAGGGGATCCGCTTCTATTACCAGGAATGTTGAACCGAGTACCTTGGCGATGATCTCTTCCGTTCGCCCGCTGAAGAGAAGCTGCCCTTTGTGAATCATGATCGCAGAGGTGCACAGGGATTCCACCTCCTGCATAATGTGGGAAGAGAGAAAAATCGTGCCGCCTCTTTCTTTCGCAAAATCTCGAAATACTTCACGAAAGTGCGCAGACCCGGCGGGGTCGAGGCCAATCATGGGTTCGTCCATGATCAGAATATCTGGAGAACCAATCATCCCCTGGGCGATGCTCAGTCTTTGTACCATCCCCTTGCTGAATTTTGCAACTTTGATGTCGATGTATTCAGTCAAGCCGACCAGTTCCAAGATCTCCACGATTTGTTTTCGAGTCTCCACATCGGGTACGCCCAACTCTTTGGCGATCAGCGTGAGAAGTTCTCTAGGAGTGAGGAAGGTCTGAATGTTGGGGAGTTCTGGAGAGTACCCCACGCGTTGCAGAGCGCGCGCATGCTGTGAAATGGGATCTAGCCCCCTGATTCGCACTCCCCCGGAGGTGGGGCGCATTAATCCGAGGAGCAGCCTGATGCAGGTCGTTTTCCCCGATCCGTTCGGACCAAGGAATCCCACGACCTCTCCTTGATCTACGGAGAATGTAACGGGCCCAATGCGCTTGGAGCCATAATCCTTAGTGGCACTGGAGAACTCTATTACTGATGCTGCACACAAGAGCCGAAACGACTACTGTTTTAGTCAACGTGATAGAGCGGTTTGGCGTCGGTCTTTCCTTGGTTTGCGGAATTATTCTTTCGCCTGTAAAGGACAAACGCTCCTACTCCCGCCAAAATCGAGACACCTCCGCCCGCAACTGCAATCGAAGTTGCCTGAGATGATGATCTTGCCGTGGCATTTAGATCGAGATTTGTTCCCAGCAATTGGACGTGAATAGTATTCGTCGCATTCGCGGTTACCGTTGCTGAATATACCAGTCCCGAGGGGAACACCGAAAAGTGTCCGCTCGCAGACATTGGAGTTCCTCCGGTCTTGGAGCCCGACACGTTGAAGTCATATTTAGTCAGCGTATAGGTCTGTGAATTGAAAGTAACACTCTCCGAGCCCACTTGTGCGAGAGACACCGCGATGGAGAGATTGTGGTATTGGAAACTCAGGGATTGGTTTGCGAAACCAGGGAAATACGGAAACATCACTTTGGAGGAATTTACAATTTTGGAATAACTGAGGTTCGCCATATTGGAAACTAGTTGCAGAGTTACACTGGAGAAGCCACTTGTGCTGGAGGGAGTGACGCTCTCGTTCACAACTGCGGAAATGGACCGAGTCGTGGTAGATCCGTTAATTTGATAGGCCACAAATTGCGTACCCGTTGCTGCTGATACAACTGGAGATAACATTCCGAGCGTTATGAAAACTAGTGAAATGCCGGTTAGAACAACGATCGAATTCTTCACTTGCAAAAATGAACCCACTCGATTATAGAACATCTTTAGTCTTCGGAAGATGCATATACGCATACCTATCGAAGAGACCTTCTTCTCGCACGCACAAGCCTCCGGATCAAAGTCGGAGCTGCGTAAGCTTACAAAAATTGCGACATCCAGAATTTTTTCTAAATCGAAACAAAAGTAGAAAGTTCGATCGAAATGATGTATCCCGCTAAAATCAGTACGCCGGTCCAAAGTGTTGTCATCACCGTTTCTGCCATCCCCGGAATCAGCTCCATCGGGCTATCAAATTTGGCAGACAAGATTCTGTTTGCTCGGATTGCTTTTGGAACTGTAAGCAATGAAATCAGGGCAAAGGGCGTTACGATTCTCAAGAGTACGCCGAGGACCAGAACTGCGTAGGCACTGCCGATCAGAAATCCAAATCTCTTTGCTGCAACAGCCTTCCCCCATCGGGCGACGAGATGAAACCTGCCTTTTTGCGAGTCAGCCGCTGTATCCGGAAACTCATTGATGTACAAAATACAAGAAGTCAGAATTCCCAGGCATGCGCCTACAAAGATCGGTTCGAGGGCAATCGTTCTTGTTTGAACGTAAAATGTGCCCAGAACGAGGAGCGGTCCAAAATTCAAGCCGGCGAGCAGTTCCCCAATTGCAATCTTCGCAAATACTGGAGAATATCCCAGGACTGATATGGCTGCGACGGCCAGGATAAGAATCAGGAGTGGACTGTAGGACAACTCCACTACGAAAAACCCTCCGATCAAGACGCCTCCAAGAAGAAAGAGCAGACCCGCACCTAACACATTGTTGGGAGTCAATTCTTTTCCCGGCAGAATCCGGCTGCCTCCGCTAAACGGAGTCGGCGTCGTTATGATATCGATCCCGCTCTTGTAATCAAAATAATCGTTTAGGACATTGACTCCCGCGTGAAGAAAAAGCGCACCCGCGAGTGTTAGTATAGCATACAGGAGATTGAAACTGCCGTGAGCCCACGAAATTGCTAGTCCAACAGGGACGAAGATCAAGGGAAGTAAAAGGAAGGGAGCTCTTAGCTCGCGCACCCACACATTGTGAACCAATTCCTTTTCTCCCAAGAAAAATGAGGAAATAATTTAGAGCGGTTTGGTCAGCCCCATGTACCCAACCAGCTCATTGTTCTTTTTCAACGGGCGAACCGTGAGCAGGGCTCTGAACTTGGTGCCGTTCTTCTTTACCAGATACACTTCTTCCTCGAATTTGCCGGTTTCAGCTGCAGTCTTCAAGAGTCGCGGCACCAGCTCCCCCACGACCTCAGGCAAGTGAAAAGCCGCCACACTTAGCTTTCCGATCGCCTCATCTGGCGCGTATCCAAAGATTTTCTCTGCGCCGATCCCATACGAGGTGATGATGCCCGTCATGTCGCAGGCGATTCCCGAATAGGTCTCAGCGGATTCGGAATTCTCTTCTTTCAGGTTTGAAGTCATTCTAATTACCACTTTTGAGTGGTAAAAATGATCTATTTATCGTTTGTCCGGGGCGTGATACTGCAGGTCGGATTCTGAACGAATAATCTTGAAGAGTTCATAACTGGAGTTAGGGCGCGAGTTATTTTTAGACGAGTATTTGCATCGCATGTTAAATAATGAGGCTCAAGATCGAAGGGACGGTTTGGCCGAAATAGTCGTCGACGCTCACGAGGACATCGCTTTCAATGCAACCGCGCTTCACATGGATTTCTTATCAGAGATCGCTACACTAAGAACCTTGTTCAAAGAGGGTACCCCAACTGTATGTCTTCCGGAGCTAAAAAGAGGAAACGTGCGCATTATCTTCGCGACGATTTGGGCAGCTCCGTGCGGAGATCCATCCACAAGTAATCTTCCGTGCTACAAAACCGCGGAGGAAGCTCATTCTCAAGGATTAGACCAACTGAAATACTATAGAAAATTGGAACAGGACGGACACATCAGCATCATAGAAAGTAGAACTAAGCTCGAAGAAGTTCTCGAATCCAGTTTCAAGGTCGGAGTAGTTCTTTTGATGGAGGGAGCCGACCCCATGCGGTTCCCTGCCGAAGCGAAAAC
>JAPCJV010000294.1 GCA_027886785.1 Nitrososphaerota archaeon
AAAAGTTCTGGAAGATCGGCTTCCAGAAAACTTCCAGCCGGACGAATCTGGTAGTTTGATGGTTGACTTTGTGGACAAGCTGGCAGATGAAGACGTAGAGACCAACAAAAAACTGTCGGATTTAGGAGCCAAGCTTTTCCGCACCGGGGACAGCGTGCTTACTCACTGTAATTGAATCTCAGGGCTCCGCCAGGGAGCCTATTGGATTCAGCAGATTGCTGGCGCGCTCGCAACCGTCGGGTACGGAACCGCTCTGGGTGTTCTAAGGTCGGTTTCAAAACAGGGGAAGGCTCTGAGAATTTTTGCTGCCGAAGCTCGTCCGGTTTTGCAAGGCGCCCGATTAACCGCATACGAACTCACCTCCGATGGGTTTGACGTTACTTTACTTCCGGACACCGCCATTGGAATCTCCATGCAGCGTGGTATGATCGACAGGGTAATTGTTGGAGCTGATAGAATAACCAAAACGGGGCACGTTTTCAACAAAGTGGGGACCTATCAAATTGCGACGCTTGCCCACAAACATCATATTCCGTTTTATGTCGCCGCACCCTTATCCACTTTCGATTTTGAAACGAGCTGGAAAGACGTGAAGATAGAGGAGCGTTCCGCTGACGAAGTAAGAACTATTAGCGGAACTCAGACAGCTCCGGCGGATGTAAAAACTTTCAATCCCGCCTTCGACATCACACCGCCTAACTTGGTAACAGCCATCATTTGCGAGGCAGGAGTGCTCACAAAACCTTTCGCACCAAAAATTAATAGGTTAAAGAAAAAAATGAACAGAATTCGATAGGGGCCCGTAGCCTAGCATGGAGCTACGCTGGCAGGACTCGCCTCCGCGTGCATGTGGTCACTTGATCAGCATTCATCAGGGCATCGAGTTGCTTCAAGAAACGTGTTCGCCTTCGGAGCCGGGGGTCGTGGGTTCGAATCCCACCGGGCCCGCTTTTGATTTCAATCCAAATGATTTCGTTTTCTAATTTTGTTGATTATCGAATAATCGAAACGATCAGAACCGCAATTATTCCGGTCAGGAAAACCCCGTCGAAAGTTCCGGCTCCGCCAATACTGACCACCGGAGCACCGAGCTTGGTTATCCCTCTCAAGTTAGTAAGATCTGCCCCGATCAAGGCACCCATGGATCCAGAAATGTAAGCAACTATCGCAGCCCCTGAAGGAGGCGAAATAATCAAAGCAATGATCGCAGCCGCAATTGGAGGAACGAATCCAGGGGTGCCGATTCCAACCCTCTTTCTCGTCTGGCCACCAAGTGAATTACAATTGAACTCACCAGTACTCCGAAGAGGACATTTGTCACTAAGGAAAGATGCGAGGCCAGGAGAACCAGGGAGACAATGATCGGAATTATTCCTCCGCCTAGATTAATCGTAACGAGTGTGGACACTGGGACTCTGACCGATTGAGGGATTCGATAGGTAGCCCAAAAGACTCTCACTTCGCGGCTATCGACTATATTCTCAACATTGGTTATTCGAGTAATGGGGATGTTGATGAAACTCCCGATGAATGTAGTTGCCAAAATAGCAACAAATTCTTCTTTGGTAAATCCAATTCTTTCAAAGGCTACCGCTGCAACCCCCAGAAAAATGTATCCGAATACAATCAGGAGTATCCCCAGAAGAGCCATAAACAAAAATTCTCCCTGATGCCTGTAAACTGGGATGCTTGATGCCAATTGAAATTTTCCATACTGAAATTTTTGAAGAATTAGTGCTGCTAGGGCAAAAGTTCGTTATTACACGAACGATTTAAGGCAATTGGGATCAAGGATAGTAAAGACTGATGAACGGGGAACGTCGGGAACTAATCTCGTAATCAACTAGAATCTGATATTTTGAAGCTCATCAGAATTCAAAAGAAAAGAAAGCTAATATCCAATTTCGTTATGATTGTGCAAGAATCGTTGAATATGACATCTCCCATCATTGGACGAGAATTGTTGCTAGATGTAATTCTCAAATCGTCCAAAGAAAATCTACGGGAGATTATTATGCAATGAGTTAGCCGGATGAAATTTTGAAATCGTTAAGCTCGATCCAAATCATACCGGTAACAGGTATTGATGAGGTCACAAAAGGTTCAGAACTAGCAGCGTTAATTTTGAAAGCGGCGGCAGAAAGTTCCGCAAAAATTAGAACCGGGGACATTATCGTGGTTACTCACAAAATTGTTTCAAAAGCTGAAGGAAACGTGTTAGAATTAGACTCGGTGACTCCCAGCAGTTTCGCTCTAAAGGCGGGGAAACACATGGGAAAAGATCCCAAACAGGTAGAGGTTGTACTATCCCAATCTCGAAGGTTGGTTAAAATGGTGAAGGGTTTGATAATCGCGGAGACAGCCCAGGGCTTCGTTTGCGCAAACGCCGGTGTGGACCAATCAAATGTGGATCTAGGCAAGATCGTTCTGTTGCCAAAAAACCCTGACGAATCGGCCAGAAGAATAAGGGAGGCAATTCGAGAGAAAATAGGAATAGAAACAGCTGTAATTATCTCGGACACCTTTGGGAGGGCATGGAGAGAAGGACAAGTAGATGTCGCAATTGGATTGTCTGGTCTCGATCCGTTTGTAGACTACAGAGGAAAAACCGACCAATACGGATACAATCTGAAGGCCACCGTAATCTGCGTGGCCGACGAGCTTGCTTCGGCTGCCGAACTCTGCATGAATAAGCTGGACCGAGTACCTGTGGCTATCATCAGGGGATATCCCTTCAACAAAGCCGAAATTTCAGCCAAACAGATAGCCCGAAAACCGTCACGAGATCTTTTCAGATAGCTGAAACGACTTGAAAGGGAAGCTGGGGGTTATCTGCGGAGGATCCGGCTCCTCAAAATTAGCCGGGGCCGTTGCGCGGTACCCTCCCGAATTAGATCGGGAAAAAATTCGGTTCGTTGCTAACGTAGCAGACAATTTTTGGTATCACGGGCTTTTCGTGTGTCCTGATGTTGACATTGTGACTTTCGCGCTTTCAAATCTCCTAGATCAATCCAAGGGGTGGGGATTGCAAACTGACACTCTGGTTTCTCGTCGGCAAATTTCCGACCTGGGAATTTCCGAAGAGTGGTTCAGTCTCGGGGACAAAGACTTCGCGTTTTCTATAAAACGAGCGGAGCTTTTGAAAAAAGGATGGACATTATCTTCGGTGACAAATTATTTTTGTAAAGCTGTCAAAACTGCCTTTTCCGTTGTTCCAGCGACGGATGATTTCTTGCAGAGTTTTATTAGAACCGCCCAGGGATTGATGCACCTGCAGGAGTATTGGGTGAAAAAAAGAGCTGGTCTGGAACCACTTGGAATAAACTACGTAGGTCTTTCTACTGCTATTCTTACCACTACCGCTGCAGAGGCTTGCTCGAATAATGTGCTAATTTGCCCCGGAAATCCGATGACGAGTATTTTGCCTATCGTGAATCTCAGGGGTTTTAGGAAAAAACTATCATGTTCCAAGGTAATTGGGATCAGTCCTTTCTTGGGCGACAAACCGTTTTCGGGTCCCGCTGCAAGACTCATGAAAGCCGAGAAGATCGAACCCAATAGTTTTGGGGTTGCAAAGTTATACTCTGATTTCTTGAAGATTT
>JAPCJV010000295.1 GCA_027886785.1 Nitrososphaerota archaeon
ACGAAGAGCACTTTTCCAACATTAGGGATCCCGGCATAACCAAATTCGATGTTCAGGCTAAGGCTGATGATCAGATAGATGCAAAACGTAACCCCGTAAAATGTCAGGGCGGGAACGATATTGAAGACCATCTTCCTAAACTTTCTCTCCAATCGAAATTAACTTTCTCGATTCTCTCGAAAAGATTCTGCGCCAATTCACACCTGTTAATCCGCGAGGGGCAACCAGCAAAGCAATTATCAAAATTGCTAAGGGAATTCCTTTTTGAAAATCTAGGACTTGCGAACCAACGTTAGGTCCGTACAAATTAGTAAATAGTAGCGTCAGGTAACTCGTGAGAAGACTCTCGGCTGCCCCTATTATCAATCCTCCTATGATTGCTCCATAAATGCTGCCAAGACCTCCAAGGATGCTGCCAGCAAAAATATCTACGATAAGGAGTGAAGATGACCCCTGTGGCGTGTACGTAAATATCGCAAACAATCCTCCAGCTAAGCCTGCGATTCCGCCAGCGATAAACCAGGAAACCAGATAAACTCTTTCCACGTTTATTCCAAGAGTCTTGGCTAAATTCGCATTTTCAATTGCGGCCCTCATGGATACACCAAATTTTGTTTTGTTAAGAAGAACGTACATCGCAGCAGTGACAACAATCAACACTATCGGGGCAACAAAAAGAAGACCTGTTTCTCCAAGAAATTGAAAATCGGTGAGAGGATAAAGGGTAAGAAATGAGTATCCTTTGTCGGTCAGAATCCTTCCGAATTCTCCCTCGAGGTAGTCAATGAATTGGAGAAAAATACCCGTGAAGATAATGTCTACTGCAAGAGTCGCTATCATCAGAACTAACAAAGATGATCCCCTCCTAATCATGGGTCTCAATACTAGCAAGTACATCAGCATCGCGGCAAAACCTCCTACGACAAACGCTAACGGTGCGGTTGCGTACGGACTGAAAACATTCCAAAGAATGAACGTCGCTGAAGACGAATAAACTCCCACAACTACAAAATCTGAATGCGCGAAGTTAGGCACTTTTGTAGTAAGGTAAGTCACAGTCAGGCCAACGCACATTAGCGCGACAAGCGACCCGTAAACGATTGAGTTCGCGATCGTTGGATCGATCAATCGAGTTGAAACTTAGAGCAGGCCACGACCATGAAGAGTTAAATAGTTTCCTAGCTTCACCCAGCTTATGAAAAAGATCAGAACACGCTCAGGTGTTTCTTCGGCGGTCGCCGCAGTATTATTGATCGTGGGGCTAGTAGTCGGAGCGGGCGTTGGATATGGAATAACTTCGGGTGGAAAGGTCACGACAACTGTTACGGGTGCAGGGGTAGGATCTACAGTCACAGTTGGCGGTGGTGGTTCAACCGTCACGATTGGGGGGACTACTGTTACCGTCTCTGGCGGTGGCGGCGCAAATTTGGGTACGATCACTATTGGTGACATGACTGATCTCACTGACGGGTTATCGAGTATTGGGATAAGAATCAAGGCTTCGACCGAACAAGCCGCGGTTGACATTAACGCATGGATCCAAAATACTTCTTGGGCCGGTAAAGTCACTTTCAAAGTGGATTCAGAAGATTATGCTATAGATAATACAAAGGCGTCGAGCATCTTGAATACTTGGGCCACTCAAGGCGTTTCTGTGTTTGTTGGTCCTGAGAACAGTGGAACTGCTGGAGCTCTTCTGCAAGCAGTAAATTCTAATCATATAGTCATGATAAGTCCCTCGTCCACTTCGCATGCGCTCGCAATTTCTAATGATTACCTATTCAGACTTGCACCAACTGACGACATTCAAGGTAAGGCCGATGCTAGAATGATGTACAACAACGGCGTCAGGGGATTGATCATAGTATACAGGCAGGATACCTACGGTAGCGGACTGGCGAACTACACGGCCGCGAATTTCAAGGCGGATGGAGGTCAAGTTCTCGCTCAAATTCCGTACGATACGACAACAACGAATTTCGGACCAATCGTTCAGACAATGCAAACAGATTGGCAATCAGCTATCAAACAAACTGGGTTAAACTCTAGCAATGTAGCATTCCAAGCCATTTCGTTCGGAGAATTTGGACCACTTGTAGTATCTGCTCAACAAAATACCCCATCAATTTTGAACACAACTCAGCCATGGTATGGTTCCGATGGTCAAGAGGGTGATACAACCATCACAAACTCCACCCATGCCACTGCGGTCGAGCAGGTCAGACTGCCAAGCACTGTTTTCGGATATACCAACAGCACTAAGACAGCTGTTCTATGCGCCGAAATTTTAGCTGCAACCCATAATTCTTGCGAATCATATTCGATCAACGCCTACGATGGTGTTTGGTTAGCAGCTCTCTCTGTACTCGCATGTGGATCGAATGATGGACAGTGCATCCAGAAAATCTTGCCTTCAGTGGCTGCCAACTATTACGGTGTGTCCGGATGGACTACACTCAACGCTGCGGGCGACAGAGCGGCTTCCGACTATCAAGTATGGTGCGTCGTGAAAGGAACTGCGAACTCTGGCGCTTGGAACTATTGTGGATCGTGGACATTCCTCACTGACACTTTCACTTGGCTGCCTGGACAAGCACCCGCAGTGTGATTAAGGAGTAAGTTTACTTACTCCTTTTCCTTTTTTCTTTTTTCCAACTCTTTTTTTGTGATTCTCATAATGGGACTCGCAGTTCAAGTTAAGAATGTTCGAAAATCCTTCGGGAACTTGCACGCGATTGACGATGTTTCAATTGATGTGGAAGAAAGGACCATCACCTGTCTCATTGGTCCGAACGGATCAGGAAAGACTACTCTCATCAATGTAATTAGTGGGTATTATAAACCGGATTTTGGTTCAGTAACCTATTTCGATAAGGATATCACAAATTTTCCGCCGCATAAAGTGTACAGGCTTGGGCTCGCGAGGACTTTCCAGATTCCAGCATTGTTTTGGAAGCTCACTGTCCTTGAAAACGTACTCGTTGCAGCGAAAGACAATCCGGGTGAGAGTTTTGCAAAATCGATCATCAAGAGATTGTGGGTGGATGAAGAGTCGCGTGAAATAGGTCAAGCGTTCGAGGTCTTGCAGCTCGTCGGGCTGTCACACATGTGGGATAAGCCTGCGAGCAATTTGTCCGGAGGTCAAATGAAGTTACTCGAAATTGGCCGAGCTTTGATGAGCGGAGCAAAAACTTTACTCTTGGACGAACCCATCTCTGGAGTTAACCCCACGCTTGCGCATGACATCTTCGGGAAACTCATCAAACTAAGAGAAAATTACGGCATTACGCTGTTCATTATTGAACACAGACTTGATATTGCGCTAAAATATGTAGATGAGGTAATTGCGATGGCTTTTGGAAAACTTGTAACCTCTGGCAAGCCGCAAGTTGTAATGAACGACCCAAGAGTGATCGAAGCCTACCTCGGCGCATGAGCAGGTTGGCAAAATATTGCTAACAGCCGAGAATGTCTCTGCTGGGTACGGCAAGCTGCACATCTTGAATGATGTTTCTGTAAAAGCGGAACCCGGTAAAATCTCAGTGATTGTGGGGCCAAACGGCTCTGGCAAGAGCACCCTCTTGAAGACAATTGCCG
>JAPCJV010000296.1 GCA_027886785.1 Nitrososphaerota archaeon
AACCATTACGATGGTTAGTCCCTACATTCAGGCTGCGGGTGTGGCTGCGCTGAAAGGCCCTCAGGACTTTGTAACGCAGAGGTTGCGAAAGTACGAGGAGCGGAGAAATAAGTGCGTGGAATTGCTGGCAAAACAAAACATTCGGGTTGCAAAACCCGAGGGCGCGTTCTATCTTTTCGTAAAGATGCACGAAAAAACTGACGTGAACCGGTTTGTGCTGGACTTTCTGGAAGAGGAGCAAGTCGCCTTGCTTCCTGGCGAGATCTTTGGCAAGGCGTGGCGAAACTATGTGAGAATCTCCTTTGCCACACTGGATGAGATCCTCTATCCCGCGGTCGAAAAGTTCAGCAAAAGATACGGCGGAAACTAGGAAAGTTTCTGTCGGTACCGACGGATTAATTTAATCCAGCCAGACTCTTTTCTTTCCCTTAGAGTTCACGACGACGGCCTTAGTTTCGAGATAATTCTCGAGCCCTTCAATCGCCATCTCTTTTCCCAGACCACTTTCCTTTAGTCCCCCGAAAGGCAGGTCAATCTGTGGTTCGTGGAAGGAGTTAATCCACGTGGTTCCGGCAATAATCTTTGACGCCGCGGTCATGGCAAGATCAAGGTCTTTCGTCCAGATCGAAGACCCCAACCCGTACGGCGAGTCGTTCGCGAGATCGATCGCTTCCCCTATAGTCGAGAATTTGAAAATCGGGAGAACGGGACCAAACACTTCTTCTTGAATGAGTTTCGAGTTTTGATCGACGTCTGTTACTAGTGTCGGATAGTAGAAATATCCTTGGGAGAGCTCGGATTCGGTGGGTTCTCTGCCGCCATAAATTAGGTTCGCTCCCTTTTCAAGGGCGTCCGACAGTTGCCCTTGGATTTTCTGTTTCTGATTGCTCGAATGGAGCGGCCCCATTTTGGATTCCTTTTTGAGACCATCTCCAACCGTAATTTTTTTGATCCGCTCTGCTATCCTGTCAAGGAATACGTTGTACTTGCTATCCTGAACGTACAATCGCTTGACACTCATGCATACTTGCCCGCAGTTCCGGAATCTGCTTACAAGCGCTGCTTCGATCGCGCGATCGAGATCTGCATCGTCACAGATGATCATCGGATCGCTTCCTCCGAGTTCCAAACTGACTCGCTTGATGCCACGAGAGGCGATGCTCATCACCGTCTTTCCGGTTTCAGTTTCCCCAGTGAAGGCGACCTTCGAGACTTTTCTGTTCGAGACCAGCTCCTCGCCAATCTCGTTCCCTCTTCCCGTCACCAGGTTGAGCACCCCTGACGGGAAGCCCGCCTTATTCACAAGCTCGCACATCAAAAGATCCGCGAGCGGAGTACTCGACGCAGGTTTGGCAATGATCGTATTCCCTGCCGCCAGAGCGGGTGCAAGCTTGACGGCCATGAGGATGACCGGCGAGTTCCATGGAGCAATCGCCACCACGACTCCCATGGGTTGTTTGAACACCAGTCCAAACTCTGTAGGATCCGCAAGCTCCACTTTTCTCCCGGAAATGGTCGGTGCGAGTCCCGCGTAATATTTGAAAACGGAAGCAGTTAGGCGTACTTCGTTTAGCGACTCAGGATAGGTCTTGCCTTGCTCGCGAGTTAAGAGCTCGGCCATCTCTGCTTCAGATTGAGCTAGTAATTCGGCTGCTCTGAAAAGGAGCTGGGATCTTGCCCGCGGCGTAGTCTCACTCCACTTTTCGTATGCATCATACGCGACGTCGATTGCCTTCTTTGCATCTTCGACGGCTCCAAGAGAAAAACTACCGACGATCTCGTTTACTCTTGCGGGGTTGTGGATCTGCGCAGTCGCTCCACTTTGTGAGTCCACCTCCGCGCCGTCGATGATGAGCCTGAAGAGTTCTTTTTGCACGCCCGCGCACTAGAGTCCGAAGATCGCATCACGCAGTTCGGAAAGCGCCTGCTCGACGTGGGTGTGCCCGGCGATCACTCGCGTCGCATCTTTTTGATCAATGATGGTTCCGAGTTCACCGAGGAATTTTTCCAAAGTCGCAAAGGAATCCTGCGTAGCTGCAGTTCTATTAGACTTTGACATGATTTTTTTCATGAGCTCGACGCTATGCTTCATCTGCCTCAAATCCCACAGCTGCCAATCGAAGCGCTCTCTAGTGAATGCGTTCTCGAGCAAGAGCAATGCGCTTTCTTCGCTGATTGCGTTCTTTGCCATAAGCTTTCAACTCATTTTACAAATATTCCGAAAGATTGAGGTTCTTCCAGTATTCCTTAGGCACGTCGGCTGTTTCCTGGAATGGCTGTTCGATCGGTTTCGTGGCGTCGATAGCCCATTTCGTGTTCAACCCGCCCCTATCCGCTCGCGATCTGATGGAATAAGCTGAAGGATCCAGTTCTGCTACATACGCTTCTGGCACAATCGTTAGAGCGCGGTCAGCCTGAGTTCTGGTAGCGATTGCCCACAAAACCTCCTGCTCGTTGTGCACGTTTATGTCATCGTCCACGATAACTGCAATTTTTATCATTGGATCCGCAGCCAGCGCGGAGAGCGAGGCTATTTTCCCCAGGCCATCATAATCTTTCCTTATGGAGACATACGCTATGTGCCTGCAAGTCCCGGACAAAGGCAGCTCAACATCTTTGATGGAGGGAACAGCGAGCTTAATCCTTTTGTACACGACAGCTTCTCTCTGCACCTTCGCCGCCATGTTGTGATCCGCGTGAGCGCTGAAGATGTCGTGGTATATCGCTTCATTTCTATGGGTTACAGCAGTGACTTCGAGGACGTGCGACATTCGCTCTAATCCGTAATACCATGTGTATTCTCCGAAGGGAGCCTCAGGTTCGCGCACATCTGGAAGCACGTGTCCTTCGATCACAATTTCGGCAAAAGCTGGAACGCGCAGGTCGACCGTCTCACATTGCACCAGATCCACGGGTTCTCCGAGGAGCCCTCCCATGACGGAGAACTCATCCATCCCCAGGGGTACTTTCGTTTGAGAAGTGAGAGTACTCGCCGGGTGATGCCCAATGAAAAATGCCATCTCCGTGGGTTTCCCCTTGGATTCGAATTTCCGGATCACGTGCATCGCCTTGGAATAATCCCCGTAGAGTACTCCAAACTTGTTCTTGCCCTTGTACATCAATCGAAAGATGCCGGTATCATACGCGCCTGTATCCGGATCTTTGAAGACGCTCACTCCCGAGGTAATGTACGGCCCGGCATCTTTTTCGCAGTGGGTAATATGCGGCAGAAAACCGAGATCTAAATTATCCCCTTTGATCACGTTTTCTTTCACGGGACCGTCGGATACCATCTTTGAGAGAATTTTCTTATCCTCGTTTGCCATGTACTCCTTAACGAGGGTAGACTCATTCACGCCGAACCCCAATGCGAGTCTTGATTTGGATGCGAAGAGATTGGATACAACAGGAAATTTCGAGCCTTTGACCTTCTCAAAGTACACCAGAGGATACCGCCCATCCTCTTGGAACTTCCTGATTACTCCACATAGTTCAAATTTCGGATCCACTTCCTTCTTGATCCGAACAAAATCTTTGGGTTGCTTATCTTGAACTTCCTTTAGGAAATAGCGAAGATCTTTCGTCAT
>JAPCJV010000297.1 GCA_027886785.1 Nitrososphaerota archaeon
TGAGGGCGTCAGATTCCATTTTTGCAAAGCGATGCTCTAAATCCATCGCATCAATTCTAGTCAGGGATTGAACAAAGGTCTGTACGTAATCACGCCGAAAATCAGCCATGAGCATCCCCCAAGCTGAAAAGTTTCCCGGCATAGTGGACACGATTATTGTGCGGATGTCTAATTCCTTCGCGATGAGATTGGCGTGCAACGGACCTGCACCCCCAAAAGAAACCATGGTGAATTCTCTTGGATCTATTCCTCTTTCGATCGTCATTGTTCGGATAGCTGAAGCCATGTTCGGAACTGCGATTCTCAAAATTCCTTCCGCGATTTCCAAGATTTCCATGGAGAATTGATCTCCAAGTTTTTTCAAAGCCTTTCGAGCCAATTCGGGATAGACCTTCATCTCGCCGCCCAAAAATCGCGCTGAATTCAATCTGCCTAATACAAGGTTCGCATCGGTTACCGTGGGCTGCTCCCCACCTTTTCCATAGCAAGCCGGGCCTGGATCTGCTGCGGCACTCATCGGTCCTACGTGCAGTGAACCGGCGGAGTCCGCCCACGCAATGCTTCCGCCGCCCGTTCCAATAGCGTGAATATCCACCGCGGGAATGAGAATGGGGTATCCATCGGGGCCCGATTTTGGCGTCGTGATCCTCAAAATCGGAGTCGTCTCGTATTTGCCGTCGATCACGAGTTCGACGTCAAAACTCGTGCCGCCCATGTCGGCTCCGATCAAGTTTG
Source organism: Nitrososphaerota archaeon (assembly GCA_027886785.1). The sequence continues at coordinate 736 of JAPCJV010000297.1, forward strand.
GTATTCCCAGAAGCACGCCCAATTTTCTCACTGCCAGAATCCCTCCGACGAGCCCCGAATTGATGGTGTGAACCGGAACCTTTCTTGCAAGATTCGATGTCATCAACCCGCCATTCGATTGGATCAAAATCAATCTCCCCGGGAAGCCGCGCGAAATGATTTCCTTTTCCAGTGCGCCCAGGTAAGTGCTCATCAAGTTCAGGAGAAGAGCGTTGATTACGACGGTCGAAGTCCTCTCGTATTCGTTATATTCACGAGTGATTTCCGTCGATGTTGAAACTAGAACGTCCGGATAAAGTTTTTTGATCAGAGACCTGATTTTCTCTTCGTGGGCGTCATTCGCGTAGCTGTTAATGAGACAAATGGCGATCGACCTTGCCCCCAAATCGACCAATTCTTGGATTGTTTTTTCTGCATGCTCTAAATTGATAGACGAGATTTCAACACCGTTGTGGTCCATTCTCTCTTCGATTTCTAACCGTCTATCTCTTGGAATGGGGGGCTCGGGCATTCGGTAAAAAGGATCGTACATGTCCACTCGATTGCCTCGCCCTATTTCCAAGATATCTTTGAAACCCTTAGTCGTGAGTAAACCAGCATTCGGAAAAGTTCCTTGAATGACCGCGTTAGTTCCGACAGTGGTTCCGTGAATGAAACTCTCGATTTCGCGCATGCCAGCGACCAGCTGGCGAATGGACGTTAGAACTCCTTGAGAGTAATCACGAGGGGTAGAGGGAACCTTCGACTGAAGTACTGCATGATTCTCTTCGTCCAGAATCACTGCATCCGTGAAGGTCCCGCCAATATCGACGGCTAGTCTCAGCACAATTTCACGCCGTCTTCTTCAAAATATAACATTAGAGATGATCCTTCGAACGGAAGCACGTTATCAGAAGACTCTTTACCACCAGCGTTTTGGGGTAGTCAAAATGGACTTCAAAGACGAAACCGCCTTTTTTGAGAAAATTGAAAAGGATCTTTATGTTCCTGTGATCTCCGATTCCCTAGACTCGCTGGGTTACAGAACTTTTGCAATGTCTCATCGCATAAGACCCTTGAGGGAAGATTTTGTCTTTGCTGGCAGGGCGAGGACTTTTTCTTGGATGGATGTTTTCGTGCCCGATCCCAACCCCTATACTATTGAAATCGAGTTCATGGACAAATTGCGAAGGGGGGATGTCGTCGTCACCAACACGGATCCTACTCTTCGAAATGCCCCATGGGGAGAATTGATGAGCACAGCGGCGAAGGCGAGAGGTGCGAGAGGGGCGGTAGTTGACAGCTGCGTCAGAGACGTGAAAAAAATCTTTGCCCTAAATTTTCCCGTTTTTTCTACTGCAATTTCCCCTCTCGATTCCAACGGACGAGGACGAGCAGTCGCCTATGATATCCCGGTCCAGTGCGGTGGAGTGCTTGTAAATTCTGGAGATTTGGTCTTTGGAGATTATGATGGGGTGGTGGTCGTACCTAAGGAAATCGAGAAGCAGACGCTGGATCTCGCTTTCGAAAAGGTCTCGAAAGAAAACACTACCAGAAAGGAGCTAATGCAAGGAAAGCTCCTGAGGGAAGTTTATGACAAATACAAGACGCTCTAGAGAATCGAGCCCCACGAGCTACTCCGGAGGTATTTCCTTAAACGCAAGGGAAATATCGAGTCCTCGATTCTTGTAGTAAGATTTCATACCCAAATATGACACCGTTCCGATAATGAATGCAGCAACAGCGGGACCCAATGTAGTCCATCCGAAGGGGCCGTTTATTGCCGGGTTTTGAAGCGATTCGACCAACAAATATCCCATCAGGAGCACGCTGTACAATCCAAGAATGGATATTACCGGAATTCCACCTACTCTTCTCTGGGCAAATCTAGGGGCAGAATTTAGCAGCGATGGCTTGCGCCACAAGGAAATTCCCGCGAGCCCATCTAGTAGAAATGCGATTATGAAAAAGAACGTCAAATTGACCGCTCCCAACGGCGCAGGGAGATAGACGTAGAAAAGTAAGGCAATCCAGCCGATTATTCCGCAGACGGTCAAAGCTACAACAGGGCTGTGCAATCTATCACTGACGGACCCGAAAAATGACGGGACGCTTCGATCAAAAGACCATGCGAGAAAATGCCGCGATAAGATGAAGTAATAATTTATGATGAGTAAGTACCCCCAAGCGATGAAACTCAAAATAATTATGGCATTTATGATCGGGTTTGAATTGATCATTGCGACGAAGGTGTTGACGTATGGCGACGGCGCAAGTGGCCACTTGCTTTGGCTCGCGAGATAGGAGGCGCTGCTTATGAAGTCGTTTCCGAATGCGCTTTGAGCCAGTGAGGCAATAGCCGAAAAGAACACTCCAGTAAAAATAATGGATCCAACTACTGCTATGGACATCGTCCGGCTCACCTTTCTTATTTCCCCGCCGTAGTACGTGTTGAAGGAGTATCCTGCAAGGGCGAAAAATGAGAGCGGCAGCGAAAGCAGTGTCGGATTAAACCAGTTTACGCTGGGATTAAACCCAGCAGCGTGTGCAGTCGCGGTAATATTTTGATAGCTTCCGGCACCGGCAAAATTGTCAAAAGCAGTTTGGAATTGAGCCTGATTGGTTGTAGCCAAAACTCCAATAATAAGAACCATTCCCAGCGTTCCTATAAGAAACGCAAATTTGTTTGCCGTTTTGATGAATCTGTTTCCTCCTATCGCAACAAGCCCGATTAAGAAAATCATTATTGTTCCCAGAGCTATATCCCATGTAGGGTTTGCAAAGTTGGCAGCGATACTCGCTAAGCCGGAGTTTTTCGTGATGGCGGCGTAGGTAGCAAGAGGGGGAGACACCCCGGAAA